>JBGSKB010000166.1:0-34505 GCA_041741395.1 Melioribacteraceae bacterium | reverse complement strand
TTTTTCAAGGAGATTTAAATTTTGAAATTCCGCAACGACTAATTTTCTAACTTCAAATCTGTCTTTATTTCTAAAGTTTTCCGGTACATTTTCATTTGTGGAAGCATCTTCATTAAAAATATTTATCATTTCAAGCGAATGTCTTTTCGCCATTTCATAATCATTTATATCATGTGCAGGAGTTACTTTTACTGCACCGGTTCCAAATTCCATATCAACATATTCATCACCAAAAATTGGAATTTCTCTGTTAACAATTGGAAGTTTAACTTTTTTTCCAATAAGATGTTTAAATCTTTCATCATTAGGATTAACAGCAATTCCGGTATCCCCAAGCATTGTTTCAGGTCGGGTTGTTGCAACAATTACAAACTCATCTGAATCAACAACCGGATATTTGAAATACCAAAGATTCCCGTTACTGCTTTTGTAAATTACTTCTTCATCGGAAATTGCAGATTTTGAAGCCGGACACCAATTTACCATTCTGTAACCGCGGTAAATCAAACCTTCGCGATATAATTTTATGAATGCTTCAATTACCTTTTTATAATAATGATCATCCATAGTAAAACGTTCACGGCTCCAATCGCAGCTCACACCCAATTTTCTCAATTGTTTTGTAATTATTCCGCCGTATTTTTCTTTCCAAACGTAACAATGTTTTAAGAATTCATCGCGACCAATTTTTTCTTTCTCAATTCCTTGATCTTTAAGATATTTTACAACTTTCGTTTCTGTAGCAATTGATGCGTGGTCTGTTCCAGGAACCCAAAGTGCATTAAATCCTTTCATCCTTTTGTAGCGAATGTAAACATCTTGAATTGTATTATTCAAAATGTGACCCATTGTCAACATTCCGGTAATATTTGGAGGAGGAATTACAATTGTGTAAGGTGTTTTATTATTATTTATTTGAGAGCCAAAAAGTGAATTTTCTTCCCAGTATTTATACCATTTGTCTTCAACTTCATTAGGATTATAGGTTTTTGCAATTTCTTTCATTGATTTCTGAATTTTTGTGAATAAATAAAATTGAGGTGGAAATATAATTATAATTCATGTTACTTTTTTTATTTCAGTGATTTTATTCGGAATTGATTAAAATACATCAACCTAAATAGTTATTTGTCTCATTTTGATAAAATAATTTGATAATCAATTGAGAATTCTCACTTTTGAGTCATATCCAACAATTAATCCATTAAAATTTACTTAACTACTTATTTAATCTGCCGATAGTAAATTAAAATTTAGGAGATATTATATGAAAGCACGTACATTATCAAGTATTTCAGAATTTTACAAAGTAACTGAAATTGAAGAATTAAAATCAGAAACTTTGGAAGAAGGTCTTTTAAGAATCAACAGATTAAAATATAATTTAGGATTAGTTTATTTTGCAGCAGTTACAATTTTGTTAACTACTTTATTTGTGTAGAATTTAAGAATTAATAAGCAGAGTTACCAAAAATCCGATAGGCAACAAAAATGAAATTACAGTTAAACTAAAAGTGTAATTTTTGTTTAAATCAACAACAAGTTTATACCAAACATAAAATATAAAAGACTCAAGAAGGCTGATACTTAAATAATAATTCAAATCAAATCTTAAAATATTATTTACCAAAAAAGTAAGCAGCATAAATACAATCATCGTTAAATCAATACCCGTAAAAAACAATTTTTTTGTCATCAAAACTTTCCACCTAAACAATATAATAAAAACGAGAAAAACGGATAAAGAATAAAAAGTAATGTTTATAACCGAACGAATTACTTGTGTTGTTACATTATCACCAAATACAATTGGCAAACTTAGTTTAGAAATAACAAAAAATATTGCGAAGTTCAGAAAAACATTTATTTCACCAATTGATGAAACTTTTTTTGATTGAAATAACGCAATTACTAATAGGATGACTATCATTAGTAAAAGAAAAATTATTTCTCTTTGCGTTAATGTTGTTTTAATTGAAAACGAAAATACCGAAATCAACAATATTAAAATTCCGGAAAGCAATAACAAAACTTTAATAAATTTAAGAAGATTTTTTATCGGCACATCATGAGCTTTTATTAGAAATAAATTAATTTTCTCAGCAATGTCAAACTTTCTAAGAATTGTTGGAAAAAATAATAATCCGATTGTTGCAATAAAGAAAATAATTGTTGCTTCAAGTCTGTAATCTTTCAAATAAATGAGTGCTATAAAAATAAATCCTATTGAAAATATTTCAATTAAAAAAACAGTTGCTTCATGACTTACAATTGTGTTTTTAATAATGTGGTGCTGATGATTTGTATCTCCAGAAAACGGATCTTTTCTATTAAAAATTCTTATAAAAAATACTTTTACGGTATCAACTAAAGGAACGGCAAGTAAAATTAGCACAAAAGTTAAATCTAAAACTGAATTATGATAATTTATAGAAGTTAATGAAGATAAAAGTATTAAGAAAAATCCAAGAACAAGAGAGCCGGTATCGCCCAAAAATATATGAGCCGGAAATGCATTAAATCTTAAAAATCCTAATGTGCTTCCTAATAAACTAACTAACATTAGCATTAATAAAATATCTTCTTTTCTAATTGCAAGTATTAAAAGAACAGCAAATATTAAAAGACTAAAACCGCTTGCTAATCCATCTAATCCATCAAGAAAATTAATTGAATTAATTGTTCCAATTATAAAAACAAGTAAAACAAAATAATCAAAAGGTTGAGGAATAAAAATTCCGAATAATGAAACTTGTGTATAATGTTTTTCTAAATAATATATTAAAATCACACTTGAAATGTTTTGAACAACAAACTTAATAAAGTTATCTAAACCCATTACGTCATCAACAATTCCCGCAAAAACTAATATTGTTACAGAAATTAAAATTAGTTTGATGGATTCAAAATCATCGACGAATGCATTTAGCATTATTAAAACCATGAAAAAAATAATTAAACCGCCCATACGTGGAATAACTTCTGTATGGATTTTTCTTCCTCCGGGGACATCAACAATTTTCGTTCTTCTTAAAAAATCTATTAAGAACGGAGTTAAAAAAATTGTTGTGATCAAACTTGTAAAAAATACAAGCAAATAGGTCATATAAGTCTAAATTCTTAAATTACTAACTTGTTTAAAATTCTAAAAATATGAAATGTTAATTATTAAACTATGATTTAAATCACTTAAACATCATTCAAAATAATATCAAAATTTGAAATTCCGTTTTCTGCTAATAACAATTTTGAATCAGCAATTTCGGAAAATTTAGTTTTATTTGCACGAATAACTAAAATTGTTTCATCTACATTTTGACCAACAAATGATGTTTCTTTTAAAGAACATAGTGAAGCAGAGTCATAAATGACAAAATCATACATTTCTTTAACCGTATCCATAAAGCTTTTCATCCTTTCTGAGGTAATAATTACTGATGGATTTTGAGGAAATTCTATGCAAGTTATAATATCTAAATTTTTTATATGTGTGTTTCTAATGATTTCATCCAATTCCTTTTTTCTAAATAAATAATGTGCAAGTGATGGAGTAGATTTAATTTTAAAGATTTTACTTTGATCCGGTTTATTTAAATCCGCATCAACCAATAAAACTTTATTGTTATTATTTGCCAAATAAACTGCAATGTTTGCTGCAACAATGCTTTTGCCTTCTTCTACATTTCCGCTTGTAATTAAAATTGTCTTTAAAGGTTTTTCAAGATTTCCATATTTGAAATAGGCATGAATATTTGCCAAAGAATGTCCTAATTTTCCATGTTGAAATTCTTCATCATTTTGATTTAACAAATCTACAATAATTGGTTCCGTTGTTTCTAAATGATCAAATTGCGAAATAATTTTATATCCGGAATCTTCAACCTCTTGAGCCGAGTTTACAATATCAATATCTTCAGTTTTACCTCTTAGTGCTAATACAAGCGCAGTAATTAAACCAAACAACAATCCTAAAAATATATTTCGTGTTATACTTGGACTAACATAATCTTCCGGTGTTTCAGCTTTTTTAATTGATTCAACTTCAGCGTAATATTTATTTTCACTGGCTTTTAGATTTTCTATTTTATTTTGTATTTTGAGATTAAGATTATTTGTAAACCTTTTCACTCTTAATTTTCTTGCAGATTCAATCATTTCAAATGGAATTAAATTAAATTTTTCTTCAAGTGAAGTCATAATTTCAAATATAATTGATTGAGCTTGTCCAATTGCACTTAATTTAATTTCCTTCTCATAAAGTTTTGAAGTTATTCTTTTTAAAAATTCACCATCTTTTATATTATTTTTTTCAGCAATTTCATATAAACTAGAATTCAAAATTGAATTAAAATTTGATTTAAAATTTTCTAATTGTTTTACGTCATAATCTGCTTTATCCCAAGGATATGAAAAACGAAAACCTCTTAACTTTTCCAAAATTGGATCCACATAATTCTGAATTTCAATTATTTCAATTTTCTGTCTCAAATCCAAAAAAGCAGAATTATCAAGATTTGTTACATCTGTAATAAATTGCGGAAATCTATTTTCAAGAACTTGCTTAAGTTTATTTTGCTGCATTTGGTAATATTGATTTTCTAATTCGATTCCTTCTAATTCTGATTCAAATTCCGCAATTTGAGTTACAGTTATATCTTCAGATGCTGATAATGGATTTGAAATTTGTCGATCTGCATATTTTAATTCACTTTGTAATATTTTTTGTCTATCAACAAGAGATTTTAATAAAAAAAGATAAGATCCTTTATCATTTAAAATACATTCATCATTAAAAGTTGATGATATTGAGTTTGCAATTTGAGATGATTTTTCGGCTTCGTCACTACTTGCATTTATGACCAATCCAGTTTCTAAATTCTCTTCTTCTATTTCAATAGAATTTTTTAATTCATTTTGATTAATATTTATGTTTTGAGATGCAAGTAAATTTTGTGCATTTTCATAAAAGATATCGGAACTAAACAATGAGATTTCGTTTTCTAAAGAACCTGGATTTTTTAACAAATTATTGTTTACAGAATTGTACTTAAAATTAATTAGAGAACTTGATTGATATTCCTTTGGCATAAAAAAAGAAACTATTGCAGCAAGCAAACCGCCGCCAATAAAAAGTGCTAAAATATTCCATTTCTTTTTTTGTAATAAAGCTATTCGCTTTTTTAGATGAATGTTTGATGAAATTGCTTTTTGCAGCGAATTTATATCCATGTGCTTTCTTTTGAATTGTGAATTTTAAAATTTATTATCAAAATAAAACAAAAATTATAATTGATTATAAAATTAACAATTTAAAATCAGTTTAGGTAATAATTATCAAATTTCCAAATTCTTAAAAAAGAGGAATAAAAATTCGATTATTAAAAAAAGAACTCGATTTTAAGTGAATATAGAAAATAAATCTAAAATATTAATCTCTCCTAAATATGACATTAATGATTTGAAAACTCAAATTGAAGATCTTCAATATGTGTTAAAAGAACAAAATAAAATCATTAATCTTTACGGAGAAATTCTAAATTCTTCATCAATATCAACATTAATTACAGATGAAACCGGAAAAATAATTTGGGTGAATAACACATTTTTAGAAACAACCGGTTATTCATATAATGAAGTTATAAATAAAAATCCGCGTATTTTAAAGTCCGGCGAACACAATTCCAAATATTACAAAAATATGTGGTCAACAATTTCATCCGGAAATGTTTGGAAAGGTGAATTAATAAATAGAAAAAAAGACGGAACTATTTATAATGAAAAATCCGTAATTACGCCAATTCTGAATAAAAACAATAAAATTACGCACTATGTTGCTACAAAATATGATATAACAACTCAGAAAAAAATTGATTTTGCGTTAAACGAATCATACATAAAATATGAAGAGTTAGCATATATTTTTAATCAAAGTCCGGCTATAGGATTTTTATGGTCTGCAGATGATGAAAGATCAGTTGAGTTTGTAACCGAAAATATTAAACAATTTGGATATACACCTTCCGAATTTTATTCACACAATCTCACTTTTTCAGATATAATTTTTCCGGGTGATAAAGAAAAAGTTAATGCTGAAATAAAAGATAAAATTAAAAATAACAATGAAAGAATAAAACAGCATTATAGAATTTTAACAAAAAATGGAGAAGTCAGATGGGTTGATTCTTTCAGTTACGTAAGATTAGAAGATCAAAATTCTGTAACACATTTACAAGGAGTAATTTTAGACGTTACTGAAAAAAAACTTGCCGAAGAAGAATCAAAACTTCAGCTTGAACAATTAATGCAAGCTGATAAAATGGTTGCTCTTGGCACTTTGGTTTCCGGCGTTGCTCACGAAATTAATAATCCAAATAATTTTGTTTTACTTAACATTCCGTTGATAGAAAAAATTTGGACGAACACGCTTCCAATTTTAGAAAAATATTTTGAAGAAACCGGTGATTTTTATTTAAGTGATAATTTAACTTATTCAAAAGTTAAAAATAGTATGCCTCTATTACTCTCCGGAATTCATGATGGATCGCAAAGAATTAAAAGTATTGTAGAAGACTTAAAAAGTTTTGTAAGAAAAGATATTTCTGAATTTGATCAAGATGTTGAGTTAAACAATATTATAAAAATTGCATCGAGTTTAACCGCAAACTTAATTTCAAAATCTACGGATTCATTTAAAATTAATTTTTCTAACGAACCAATCTATGTAAAAGGAAGCAAACAAAAATTAGAACAAGTGATGATAAATTTAATTGAAAATAGCTGCCAAGCACTTACAGATAGAAAACAATCAGTTTCATTATCTGTTAAAAAGGATACAAAATATGCGATAATTAATATTGAAGATGAAGGAAAAGGAATCGAGCCGGCTATTATCAAAAAAATTACTGATCCTTTTTATACAACAAAGAGAAATGACGGTGGAACTGGTTTGGGTTTATCGATTACATCTAAAATTATAGTACAGCATAATGGATCACTAGAATTTAATTCATTACCAAATAAAGGAACTGTTTCAATTGTAAAAATTCCTTTATGTGAAAATAAAAATTAACTATGAGCAATTTCAAAAATCCACAAAAACCTTTGCTGATTGTTGATGATGAAGTTCATTTACTTCATTCATTTGATTTAACTTTAAGTGAAGCCGGAATTAATAATTCTGTTTTATTCAGTGATAGCAGAGTTGTTGAAGAATTTGTTAATAACAATCAAATTTCCCTAATTCTATTAGATTTAACAATGCCGTACATTCGTGGTGAAGAATTATTAGAAAAAATTTCTCCTAATTTTCCGGATATTCCAATTATTGTTGTAACCGGCGATACAGAAATTGAAACTGCAATAAAGTGTATGAGACTTGGTGCGTTCGATTATATTGTAAAACCGGTAGAAAACACAAAACTTATAAATGTTGTAAACAATGCTTTAAACATAAAAAAACTTCGCGAAGAAAATCTTTCGCTAAAAAGTAAAATTATTACAAACACTTTAGATAATCCAACTGCATTTGAAGAAATAATAACAACAAACAATAAAATGAAATCTATGTTTAATTACATGGAAGCAATTGCAATTACTTCCGAACCAATTTTAGTAACCGGCGAAACCGGAGTTGGAAAAGAATTAATAGCAAAAGCTTTACATAAATTAAGCGGAAGATCGGGAAATTTTGTTACGACAAATATTGCCGGATTGGACGATCAAATGTTTTCGGATACTTTATTCGGACACAAACGCGGAGCATTTACAAACGCAAATGAAGATAGAAAAGGACAAATAGAAAAAGCTTCCGGCGGAACAATTTTTTTAGATGAAATCGGTGATTTAAGTTTTCAATCGCAAGTAAAATTATTACGACTTCTTCAAGAAAAGGAATTTTATCCGCTTGGTTCGGATAATCCAAAATTTACTGATGCATTAATAATTTTGGCAACAAATAAAAATTTAATAACAATGGTTAATGATGGAACATTTAGAAAAGATTTATTTTATAGATTAAATGTTCACCATATTACCCCAATTCCATTAAGAGAAAGATTAGAAGATCTTCCAACTCTTGTTGATCATTTTTTAGAATCAGCATCAAAAAGTTTTAACAAACGAAAACCTACGGTCCCTCACGAATTAAATACTTTACTTTCAACTTACAGTTTTCCCGGAAATATTAGAGAATTAAAATCAATGGTTTTTGATGCTGTAAGCCGGCATAAATCAAAAATTATGTCATTAAATTCTTTCAAAGAACATATTTCTCCCGGAAGCGATTTTGTAATTTCGGAAATTACAAATAATTCAAATTCAAAAGTAACTTTTGGTGATAAACTTCCAACCTTAAAAGAAGTGCAAAATTTGTTAGTTCAAGAAGCATTAACAAGAACCAAAAACAATCAAAGCATTGCTGCAAAATTGCTTGGTGTAACAAGACAAGCGTTAAACCGACGTGTAATTCAAGAAAAAGACTCTTCAGAAAATATTTAAAATTCCGTAAAATATATGTGTATCAAAATAAGAAATATTAGTAATTTGTATTGCTAAATTTAATTTTGTTTTGCTATTTGTAATTCGTTTTTCTCAAAATTATACAGTTTGAATTTATAAGGATTTTTAATGGTCAAAATATTTTGTCAAATTTTGTTTACTATTTTGCTTAGTACAGCAGTTTCAGCACAAAGTGAATTTGGCACTTATAATCCTTATTCAAATAAAATAACTTTGAGTTTAGGAACCGGAATTACAAAAGGTGAAACTGATTATCCGCAATCAGATTTTGGTTATTTAGGAAAAGGTGAAATTGCATACTTTTTAGAAACTCGATCTGCACTTTCTTTCGGACTTCATATTTCCGGAGGAATTTCTGTTGTTAACGGAAATGGAATTAAGGCATACGCACCGCCGGATTTTGAAAGCGCACTAATTTCTTTAGGTTTAGGAGGTTCATTAAATTATAGTTTAACGCGTAATTTTATTCCGTTTATTTATCTCGAAGTTCAATCTTTATGGATTAATACCGATCAATATTCAAATCCGCAAAATCCGGATATTAAATTAATTACAAATCGCTCAACAATTAATTTTCTATCCGAAATTGGTTTTAGATATGTCGTATCAGAATTGATTTCTATTAACGGAAGTGTTGGTTTAAACTTTGTTAATGCAGATCATATTGATGGTTTGCATATTAACAAAACCAAAAACGATTATTTTTCAACATTTAATTTTGGAATTTCTTACGCTATTGATTTATCAGAATCAAATGATAAAGACAATGACGGAATAATTGATAACGATGATAATTGTCCGTACCAAGCTGAAGATTTTGATGGTTATGCTGATAATGATGGCTGTCCCGAATTTGATAATGATGCTGACGGAATTATTGATTTAAAAGATAGCTGTGCAAATGAACCGGAAGATTTTGATGGTTTTGAAGATAAAGACGGCTGCCCGGATTTGGATAATGATAATGATGGAATTTTGGATATAAATGATAAATGTCCGGATAGTAAGGAAGATTTTGACGGATTTCAAGATGAAGACGGCTGCCCCGATTTAGATAATGATAATGATGGAATTTTAGATATTTTGGATAAATGTCCCCAAACTCCGGAAACTTTTAACAATTTTGAAGATAATGATGGTTGTCCAGATTCACTTCCGAAAGTTCAGATAATTGAAGAACCGAAAGAAGAAAAACCCAAACAAGAAACCGAGCAAAAGATAGAAATTCCGCAAGTTGGAAATAAATCATTAATCCCAAGTGAGTTTATACTTGATGGAAAAAGTACATTTATAAATGGTTCGCCGGATATAAAAAACAGCGCAGCAAATTATTTAAACCAAATTGCTGAACAAATTAAAAGTAATCCAAGTTTAAAATGGAGAATTGAAGGACATATGGATAATTCCGGAACTCCATTTGAAGTTAAAGCCTTATCCACAGCAAGAGCAAATACAATTCTTGATTATTTAGTTTCAAAAGGAATTTCGCCAAATTCTCTTGAATCAGTCGGATTAGGAGATCAATTCCCTATTTCTTCAAACTCTACAGCTTTTGGAAGAGAAAAAAACCGCCGAGTTGTAATTAAAAGGATGAGATAATTGATTTTTTTTCAACAATCAAATGAACATAACTAATTTCTAATTGCAAACTATTTGCAATAAGATTTTTTTTACTTAACTTTGCTTCGTGGAAAATTTAATTTCAATTTTAAAAGAAAACGGTGCAAAACTTACCGGACCGCGAAAAATCATTCTGGAAAAATTAAGCAATTCCTCTCGCCCACTGACTTTAAGAGAAATTTACTATGAATGCGGAAATATTGATTTTGCAAGTGTTTACAGAACTTTAAAATTATTTAATGAAGTTGGAATTGTTGAAGAAATAAATTTTGCAGATAGTAAAGTTAGGTTTGAGCTAACTTCAAAAAAACATCATCATCATGTAATTTGTTCTGAATGCGGAGAAATTAAAGAATTACCGCTTTGCTTGCTCACAGAAATTGAAAAAATTACTGATTATAAAATAACAAAGCACAGTTTTGAATTTTTAGGGATTTGTCCAAAATGCAAAAATTAAAACATATTACAATTTTTATTCTGTTAATACTAACAATAAACAGTTGCGAAGATAAACCGCAATTACCTGAAGAAATTAAAATTGCAGTTACATTGCCGCCTTTCGCAGATTTTGTAAAAAATATTGTTGGTGTTCGTGCTAAAATAATTACACTTGTTCCACCGGGGACAAATGCGCATTCGTATGAACCAAGTCCGGGCGATATTAAAAATTTGCTCAATTCTGATATTTACTTCAGCGTTGGAAAATCTTTCAAATTGGAAGAAATAATTTTCAGCAAAATTAAAATTGATACTTCAATTACTAAAACAATTGATTGCAGTTCCGGAATTGAAATTATAAATAACGATCCGCATTATTGGCTTTCGCCAAAATTGGTAAAAACTATTACCCAAACAATACTTTATGAAATGATTAATAAATATCCAATGCATAAAAATTATTTCACAAATAATTCAAAAAGATTTTTACATAAATTAGATTCAATTGATACCAAAATTTCGGAAATGCTTTTAAATAAAAAAGAAAGAACATTTTTGGTTTATCATCCGGCATGGACGTATTTTGCAAAAGATTATAATCTTAATCAATTTGCCGTTGAGCATGATGGCAAAGCTCCAAAAGCTGAGGAACTAAAAGAGTTTATTGATCTTGCCGTTAAAAAAAATGCAAAAACAATTTTCTTTGATCCGCATTTTGATAACGCTTCGGTAAAAACAATTGCAAATTCTTTAAATATAAAAATTGAATCTTTGGATCCTCTTCCGGTAAATTTTTTAAAAAATTTGGCTGAAATTGGAAAAAAAATTGATGCGAGTTTAAAATGAGTTTAGCAATTGAATTACAAAATGTAACAGCCGGTTACAAACAAAATTTACCAATAATTGTTGATGTAAATTTACAAGTAGAAGAAAAAGAATTCCTCGGAATTATTGGTCCAAACGGTGGCGGAAAAACAACTTTATTAAAAGTTATACTTGGATTGATCAATCCCACAAAGGGAAAAGTGCTTGTTGATGGAAAAGTAAATAATTCAGATTACAAAATTGGTTACGTTCCGCAATATTCAAATTTTGATAAAACTTATCCAATTTCTGTAAAAGATGTAGTTTCCATGGGAATTAAGAAAAAGGAAGATATTCACCAACTTGAATCTGCATTAACAAAAGTAAATTTACTGCATAAAATAAATGTACAAATCGGACATCTTTCCGGCGGTGAACAACAAAGAGTTTTAATTGCGAGAGCGCTAGCTACAAATCCGGAAATTTTATTATTGGATGAACCAACAGCAAGCATTGATACTCAAACTGGAAATAATATTTACGAATTACTCACAGAATTAAATAAAGAAAAAACAATAATTCTTGTTTCTCATGATATTGGAGCAATTTCACGTGCGGTAAAAAAAATTGCGTGCATGAATAAAAAATTGGTTTTCCATAATTCAAAAGAAGTTACAAAAGAAATGCTTGAAGAAACTTATCAATGCCCGGTTGATTTAATTGCTCACGGAGTTCCGCACAGAGTTTTTGATCACCATCATTAAGGGATTTTATGTTAGAAATTTTTCAATATGAATTTATGCAAAACGCAATACTGGCAAGTGTTTTGGCAAGTATTGCCTGCGGAATTATTGGAACATACATTGTTATAAAAAGATTAGTTTTTCTCAGCGGCGGAATTTCGCATTCTGCTTACGGAGGAATTGGCTTAGGATATTTGTTATCGTTTAATCCAATTTACGGTGCTGTTTTTTCTTCGCTTCTTGGAGCAGTTTTTGTTTCCGTGATGAGGAAAAATAAATTAGAAAATGAAGATACTTTAATTGGAATTATTTGGGCTTTTGGAATGGCGCTTGGTGTTTTATTTATCGGACTTTCCCCCGGTTATGCACCGGATTTGATGAGTTATTTATTTGGAAATATCTTAACTGTTTCTATTAACGAATTAATACTAATGGGAATTGCAGATTTAATAATTATGGTAGTTGTTGCAATTTTCTTCAAACAATTTCAAGCAATTACTTTTGATGAAGAATATTCTAAAACAATTGGCTTAAATGTCGATTTTTATTATCTGCTTTTATTCGTATTGATAGCTTTAACATTAGTGTTGCTAATAAAATTAGTCGGAATAATTTTAGTGGTTGCGCTTCTTACAATTCCTGCTGCAATTAGTAAAATGCTTGCAAAATCTTTAAAATCAATGATGGTTTACTCAATAATATTTGGCTTAGTTTTTACAATCTTTGGTTTATTGATTTCGTATTATTTAAATTTACCTTCAGGCTCGGCAATAATAATTTTATCCGTTATTGGATATTTTATTGTTTTCATAACTAACAAAATTTTGAATAACTAAATTAAAAGAAAAATTAATGATCACTTGGGATGTTAGTCCGGAAATTATTGCACTTGGACCAATTCACATAAGATGGTACGGTTTGTTGTTTGCCGCATCTTTTTTAGTTGGATTTCAGATAATGACAAAAATTTTCGGAAAAGAAAAAAAAAGCGCAAAAGATTTGAATGATTTGCTTTGGTATATGTTGATCGGAACAGTTGTAGGAGCGCGTTTGGGGCATTGTCTATTCTACAATCCGGAATATTACCTATCTCATCCGCTAGAAATATTTATGACTTGGAAAGGCGGATTGGCAAGTCACGGTGCTGCAATTGGTATTGTCTCTTCAATTTATTTATATTCTAAAAGAAAAAAAGATCAATCATTTTTGTGGGTGATGGATAGAGTTGTAATTACGGTTGTGCTCGCCGGATTTTTTATACGAATGGGAAATTTAATGAACTCGGAGATTATTGGAAAAGCTACTGATGTTCCATGGGCATTTATTTTTGTTGATGCATATGTTCCCGATCCAATGACACCGCGCCATCCTGCACAATTGTATGAAGCAATTGCATACCTTCTAATTTTTGTTTTTCTTTTTTATTCATATTGGAAAACAACAGATAAATTAAAAGATGGTTATTTATACGGATGGTTTCTTGTTTTAGTTTTCTCGGCAAGATTTATAATCGAATTTTACAAAGAAGTTCAATCTCCTTTTGAAGTAGGAATGACTTTAAATATGGGTCAATTATTAAGCATTCCATTAATAATTTGGGGATTGTATTTACTCTTCTTTTACAAAAAAACAATTCCGGCAAAATAATTAGAAAGAAATAAAATGATTAAAAAAATATTCTCAATAATTTTTCTTATAACAATTTTTTATTCATGTAATAAAAATGAAGTTCAATATAATCCAACAAATGATATTCTCAGATTTAAAGGTGAAAATCATTTAAGAAATATTAGGCAGCTAACTTTTGGCGGAAATAATGCCGAAGCTTATTGGAGTTTTGACAGCAAAAAATTAGTGTTTCAAAGTGATTGGGATAGTATAAATTCACAAGGTTGTGATCAAATTTTTATATTAAATGCTGATGGATCAAAATTAAATTCCAATGATAAATATAAATTAGTTTCAACCGGAAAAGGAAGAACAACTTGCTCATATTTCTTAAAAGGCGATCAAAAAATTATTTACGCATCAACTCACGAAGCTGATTCGGCTTGTCCGGAATCTCCAATGTTTGTTAATGGAAAATACGTTTGGTCAATTTATGATACTTACGATATTTATTCCGCAAATTTAGATGGAACCGAAACAGCAAAATTAATTGGCGGAATTGGCTATGATGCAGAAGCCACAGTTTCTCCCGATGGAAAATATATTGTGTTTACTTCAACACGCAGCGGCGATTTAGAATTATGGCGGTATGAAATTGCAACCGGAAATTTATTGCAATTGACAAATTTACCTGGATATGACGGCGGAGCTTTTTTTTCTCATGATTCAAAAAAAATTGTTTGGCGCGCAAGCAGACCGGTCGGTGAAGCCGAAGCTCAATACAAAGAATTGTTAGCACAAAATTTAGTTGAACCAACTGCGTTAAATATTTTTATTGCTGATATTGGCGGAAAAAATGTCGAACAAATTACAAATCTTCCCGGTGCAAATTGGGCACCATTTTTTCATCCATCCGATAAAAAAGTTTTATTCTGCTCAAACCATCATTCCCAAAAAGAAGGCGGAAGATTGTTTGATATTTTTATGATTGATTTGGAATCTAAAGAAATTGAGCAAATCACGCACAGTGGGACTTTTGATGCTTTCCCTATGTTTTCTCCGGATGGAAAAAAATTAGCATTTGCTTCAAACCGGCAAGCAGACGGAAAACCTACTCGTGAAACAAATATTTTTATTGCAGATTGGATTGATGAACCGGAACAAGTTGATTTGGAATTTAAAGCTTTGGTTAAATAATTTTTCAATCATCGATTAAATGGTTAATGAACAGTCACTGATTGGTCAGTGACAGCAAAATAAAATTTGAATTGCAGTCATCGACCACTCGATGACATTAGATAACTAAAATAAAATTTATGTCAATTTCAGAATTTGAAAATAAATGGCTGAGTAAAATAAATTCGGAATTGCTTAAAATTTTTCCGGATGATTTTATTCAAAATGCAAATTTTACAAATTTGGAATTGCCAATAAAATCAATAACAAAAGGAACTGAAATTTTTGGAGTTTATGAAATTATTGATACCGATGGAAAAACTTTTCATCAATCGCAAAATTTAAATGAAATAAAATACATTCTTTATGCAAGCAGAAATAATTCAAAAATGATAAAATTAATTAGTGACAAAATTTTGTTTGATAAAATAGTTCAAGATTATGAAAAACATATTGATGAAATTTTAAAATTGATTGAAATAGAATACAAGAAAACATTTCCTACTTCTAAAGATTTTGTTCAAGTTTCTAATAAAATTTTCAAGTTAACAAATCTCACCAGGTACTAAAATATTTTGATTGAATTAAGCAATAACATCGCCGAATATATTGAACAAACTTTTGGAACAGAATTTTTAGAAAACTATAAATTGTTCGTGGAAAGCAAATATTTACCGGCAATCCGCTTTCCGATTAACGATGATAATATTTCTATCACTTTAAAAAGTTTAGCAGAACAAGGAATTGAACTTGAGCAAATTCCGGAGATTCAAAATTCATTTTTCGTAAAAAAAGGTGATGATTTAATTGGCAAAACAATTGAATATACTTTGGGAAAATATTACATCCAAAGTTTATCTTCTATGATTCCGCCGATGATTTTAAATCCAAATGAAACTGATGTTGTTTTGGATCTTTGCGCTGCGCCGGGTTCTAAATCAACTCAGCTTGCGGAAATTATGAATTACAAAGGAACTCTTTTTTCCAACGAACCAAACTTAAATCGCATAAAAGCTTTAATTCACAATCTTGATAAAATGAATATTATTAACATGAGCGTGATAAAAGACAAGGGTGAATTATTAAGTAAATATTTCAACAATTATTTTGATAAAATTTCGGTTGATGCACCATGCAGTGCTTTGGGTGTTGTTCAAAAAAAACAAGAAGTTAGTAATTGGTGGAGTGAAAAATCTGCAAATACAATTTCTGATCTTCAGCTCAAACTTTTAATCAGCGCAATTAAAATGGCAAAAGTCGGCGGAGAAATTGTTTACTCAACTTGCACGCTTACAGTTGAAGAAAACGAATTTATTATTGATAAAGTTTTAAAAAAATATCCTGTAGAATTAATTGAATTTGATTTAAAACTAAAACACATTAACGGTTTTACGAATATTAGAAATTATAAATTTCATGAAAGTTTGAAATTGACGAAAAGAATTATTCCGTGGGAAATTAAATCGGAAGGATTTTTTCTTGCCAAATTGAGAAAAATTGATTCGACGGAAATTTCCAAAATTCATTCAAATAAATTCAGCAAAAAAGTTGTAATAAATTTTCAAAATCCGAAAATCAAAAAATATTTGGAAGAAATTTCAGAATATTTTGGAATTCCTTTCAAACAATTTTCAAACTACAAATTTTTAATAAACGGCAACGATATTAATTTTGTAAATGTTGAATCACAAGAATTTGACCCGGATTTTTTTCTTAGAATCGGAACAAAATTTGGAATAATTGACAAAAACAATTCAATAAAATTGCACTCGCATGCAGCCCAAATTCTTGGCAAATTTGCAACACAAAATATTTTTGAAATAAATGATGAAAATGATTTGAGAATTTACATGTCGGGTGGAATTATAAAATCAAATTATAAAATTAGTGGACAAAAGATTGTAAAATATAAAAATATGATTTTAGGAACCGGTACAGCAAATGATCAAACTTTGAAAAGTCAATTTCCTCGTTCTAAACGCACTTCAAGTATCAACATTAATTGATAAAAACAATAGAACGCAGATAACACTGATTTGATAGGATTTTCACGGATTTAAATATTAATCTATTTTTTACGTTTTTCGCCTGCCTGCCGGTAGGCAAAGTTTCATATTTTTCGTATTACGTTTTTATTTCACTAAAAATTTAAACCTTTTTCGAAAAATATTTTTTATTATTTTGTCAGGCAAAATATTTATTATTCATAAGTAAGAAACTAATTTTAATTTTATTGATTTAATTTTTTTAGCAGATTTTGAGAAAACTGGAGATTTAATGAATTTTACTGATGATTCTTTTAATGAAAATTCTCTTTCTTTTTTAGATAACGAAAAGCTGAAATCAAAAGTTCAAAAGTGTAAGGAATATGTAACAAAAGGACAAACAATTGCATTTCTTGATAATATTGAAGAAACGATTCAACTTTGCATAGAATATGATTTTACTGAAGATGGAATATTTTTAACTGAAGCTGCGTTAGAAATTTCTCCATATAGCTCGGAATTGTGGCTTTCAAGAGGAATATTTTTCAATAATTTGTTTGAATTTGAAAAAGCTTATATTTGTTTTAACAAAGCTCTTTCATTAAATCCGAGCGATGTTGAAACAATGATAAATAAAGCAATTGCAGAGGATAATCTTGGACTTTGGGATGAAGCAATTAATACTCTTGATAATGCCCTTATATTGGAACCAAACAATGAGGAAATTCTTTTTAACTTAGGAATTTTCTACGAACGAAATGATTACTATGAAAAAGCAATTCAGTATTTTCTTGAAACATTAAATATTGATGAAGAGTATAGCGAAGCTTGGTACGAATTAGGTTTTTGCTATGAATGCAGTAACCAATTTGATAACGCAATAGACGCTTATAAACAATTCTTGGAAATTGACCCTTATAGTGCAAGCGGTTGGTATAATTACGGAATTGTAAATTTAAAGACAGAAAATTTTTCTGAAGCAATTAATAATTTTGAACTTGCCGTAACTTTAAATGAAGATTTTGTAAATGCATGGTATAATTTAGGAGTTGCTTATTCCAAACAAAGTAATTTTATTGATGCGAAAAAATGTTTTGTAAAAGCAGCAAATCTTGATCCATACGATTATTCAATACCATTAAATATTGCTCAAGCTTGTGAAGCAACCGGAGATTATGAAGAATCTTTTAAATTTTTTAATGACTCATTAAAATTAAATAAATCATGTACAGAAGCTTATATTGGCTTAGGGAACTATTATTCAAGGAAAAATAATTTGCCTTTAATGGTTGAATATTTTTCGTTATTTATCAGATATACTTTAGCTCAAAAAATTGAATTTGATGATTCTCATGAAATGGATATTATGATTTCGGAATTATTTATTGAAATGGAAGAGCTTGAATCTGAAGAAAATAAATCATCAGAAAAATTACTGCAATTAGCAGAAGTTTATTTTGAACTTGGCAGATGGAATGATTCTAAAAAAATATATTCGGAATTATTAGAAAGAGACAGCAATAAATCAGAAATTTTTTACGGATTAGCATTGTGCAATTTTATGCTTCTAAAAAATGAATTTGCATTAACAAATTTAGTAAGTTCATTTGAATCAAATCCGGGTGCAGAAAATATATTTTTAGAAGATTTTCCTCTTTTAGATTCAACACAATTATATATAAACATTTTTAATTCAATTTATTTTTAAAGATGAGTTTTAACAATAACATAGATTATAATACAAAAATTGTTGGAATAATTGGTCACCCAATTAAACATTCACTTTCACCAATGATGCATAATTTTTGTTTTCAGAAACAAAAACTTAATTATGTATATCTTCCATTTGATGTACCAACAAGTAATTTAAAAGGCGCGCTGAAAGCTTTAAATATGCTTGGAATTAGAGGTTTAAATGTAACACTTCCTCATAAAGAAAAAATAATGCAGTTTATGGATCATATTTCTGAAGAAGCCTCAATTGTTGGTGCCGTAAATACAATTGTTAGTGAAGGAAATCAACTCTTTGGTTATAATACGGATATTAATGGAATTGTTGAAACTTTACTGCCCTATAAAGATAATTTAGTAAAAAGTATTGTAACAATTATTGGAGCCGGCGGTGCTGCAAGAGGTGTAATTTTTTCATTAATAAGACATTTCAAAGTTGATAGAATAAATATAATTAATCGTACAGAAGAAAGATCTGAAGCAATTAAAGATTATTTCAAAGATAAAATGCATTTTGATGCAATTTATTCTTATGAACTTATGGCAAAAGAAAACACAGAAGTTTATCAATCATCAAACTTAATTATTAATACAACTTCAATTGGTTTATCCCCAAATGTTAATGATACTCCGACAGATATTGCAGAATCTTTCAATTCTTCTCAAATTATTTTTGATTTAATTTATAATCCTATTAAAACAAAATTTTTGCAGATTGCTGAATCACAAAATGCAACAATTTTAGATGGATTAAAAATGTTTGTAACTCAGGGTGCAAAATCCTTTGAATTATGGACGGGAAGTGAAATGGAATACAATTCAGTTTTCGATGAATTGAAAAAAAATCTTACTTCATCTGCTGAATAAAATCTTTAATTCTAACAAAAGCTTCTTTTAATTCATCCATTGATTTTGCATAAGAAATTCTAATATAATTTTCTAATCCAAATTCAATACCAGGAACCGTTGCAACATTTGATTTATGCAAAAGCTGCATACAGAAATCTTTAGAATTTTTTAGCGAAGAATATTTTTCTATCAATTTGGAAATATCAATAAAACAATAAAATGCTCCGGATGGTTCAACAAAAGAAATATTTTCAATTTCAGATAAAGTTTTAGTAATAAAATTTCTGCGTTCTTCAAATATTTTTCTTTGTTCTTCAACGGTTTCTTGCGAGTGTGTTAAAGCCGCCAATGCGGCGAACTGTGAAATTGTGCAAGCATTTGATGTGCTATGACTTTGGAATTTACTCATTCCATCAACAATTTTTTGCGGAGCAAGAGCATAGCCAATTCTCCAGCCTGTCATTGCATAAGTTTTTGAAACTCCATTTATAATAATTAAGTGCTCTTTATATTTTTCTCCAAAAGATGAAATGCTAACAAATTCTGCATCATTATAAATTAATTTTTCGTAGATCTCATCGGCAATAATAAAAATATCTTTTTCAACAGCAAGGTTTAGAAGATTCTGCAATTCACTTTTTGAAAAAACTGCACCTGTAGGATTATTTGGATTACAAATTATTAATGCTTTACTTTTATCCGTAATTTTATTTTGAAGTTCTTCAACGGTAAGTTTAAAATTGTTACTTTTTTTGTATCGATAAAAATTGGAATTCCACCGGAAAGCCTTACCATATGCGGATAAGAAACATAAAATGGTTTGGGAATTAATACTTCGTCGTCATCATTAATTATAGTTTGTAAAACATTAAAGATAGATTGTTTTGCTCCGTTTGATACAATTATTTCTTCCGGTAAATATTTTGCATTATACTCATTTAAATACTTTTCAGAAATTGCCGAACGTAATTCTTTTATTCCCGTATTTAAAGTATATTTTGTTTTGTTGGAAGATATTGCTTCAAAAGCAGCTTGCTTAATATAATCTGGTGTTGGTAAATCCGGCTCACCGACGCAAAGATCAATTACATCAAATCCCTTTGATTTAAGTTCAAAAGTTTGAGCCGCAATTTCCATCGTTCCGGAAAAAGTAATTTTATCAATTCTAGACGAAATCATATACAAAATATTATTTTTTATTGAGTTGGATAATATAGTATATGCTTCACAAACGCGAAAGAAAAATTACTATTCACAAAACTTCATTATGTTTTATACTTTGTTGAGAACCTTAAAATTTTTGGTTTAACAAGTTGTTCAAAATCTGAATATTTCATTTTGATTAGTTCGGTATGATTTCCGGCATTAAATAAAATATCTTCATCTTCAACCAAACTTGCAGCAACAAAAGTTTCACAATTAAATAAATTTCCGAATGGCGGCATTGCTCCAACTTCACAACCCGGACATTTATCTTTAAATTCTTGCTCGTTAGCTAATCTAACATTTTCATTGCCAATTGAATTTCTTAACATTTCAAAATCAATTTTGTACGAAGCCGGAAGTACAGCAAATGCTAATTTTCCATCAATTTTTAGAATTACAGTTTTAGCTAATCTTCTTCCTTCAATATGTGCTACTGCGGCAATTTCTTGAGCCGTATAAGCCTTTGAATGATTGATTGAAATATACTTGATTTCATTTTCGTCAAGAAAATTTCTAATAATTTGTGCTGGCATTTTAACCTCCTTTTTAATTATAAAAATGGAGCACCAGAAAAATATGCTGCGGTAATTTTAGAACAAGTAGTTTTATATAGTATAAAATAGATAATTTAAAAAGCAGTATCAATAGCATAAAATAAGGTGATAAAATCGTTCTTTTGAACTTCATCATATTTTCAATAACTTTAAAAATTCTTAAAAACAGATTATTTAAATGAAATATTTTATTGGGATTGATGGCGGCGGTTCAAAAACTAAGTGTGTTCTTTGTGATGAAAATCTGAACATAATTTATTCAACACAATCCGGTCCTTCAAATTTTCTTACAATCGGAACTGAAGCAGTTTCGAATACAATTTTAGAAGTAATTAATTCTTGCTGTAAAAATCAAAATATTCATTCAAATAAATTAAGTGCAATTGTCCTTGGTACAACCGGAGCCGGCAGAGAAAGTGATGCACAAAAACTTGAATCGGCAATTTGTCAACTTGCTAAAATTCAACAGATTGATTTAAATAATTTTAAAGTTGTAAGTGATGCAAGAATTGCACTCGAAGGAGCATTTTCTGGAAATCCCGGAAGTATATTAATTTCCGGAACCGGTTCAATAATGTTCGGCAAAGATAAGAATGGAAACATTCATAGAGTCGGCGGTTTGGGAAGATTAATTGGTGATGAAGGAAGCGGACTAACAATTGGGAAAAAAGGATTAATTATTGCTGCAAAATTTTTTGATGGAAGAGAACAAGAATCGCTGCTTGTAAAATTAATTGAAGAAAATTTTAATATTTCCGACCAAAGTACATTAATTACAAAAGTTTATAATAATGAATTGAATATACAAGATGTGGCTCCTTTAGTAATTAAAGCTGCATCGGATGGCGATGAACTTTGTAAAAATATTTTAGATGAAGAAACCAACGAACTTCTCTTACACATTTTAGCAATGATTAAACATCTAAATAACGAAGAAATGAAAATTGTTTTCATTGGCGGAATTATTGCAAATGAAAATTTATTTTCAAAAATGCTGAAAGAAAAAACTCAAACATATCTTCCAAAAGTTAAAATTCAAAATGCAGATTATCCTCCAGAAATTGGAGCCGTAATTGTTGCGAGACAGTTCTTGGAAAAATTATGAACAAACAAAAATTTAGCAAAAACCCTTGGAGCTGGATCCCAACTTTATATTTCGCCGAAGGAATGCCTTATGTAATTGTTATGGTTGTTTCGGTAATTATGTATAAAAGGTTAGGAATTTCTAATTCTGATATTGCTCTTTATACAAGCTGGCTTTATCTGCCTTGGGTAATAAAACCATTGTGGTCTCCAATAGTTGATTTACTAAAAACGAAAAGATTTTGGATAATCACAATGCAGCTTATAATTGGTGCTGGTTTGGCGGGAGTTGCGTTCACAATTCCGGTTCCAAATTTTTTTCAATATACATTGGCGTTTTTGTGGTTATTAGCATTTAGTTCTGCCACTCATGATATTGCCGCAGATGGTTTTTATATGCTGGGTTTAACAGAACATCAGCAAGCTTTTTTTGTTGGAATAAGAAGTACATTTTATAGAATTGCTATGATTTCCGGACAAGGTTTGCTAATAATTCTTGCCGGATATTTGGAAAGTTCAACCGGTTTGGGTCAAATTATAATAGAAGTTAGATCCGTAAACAAGCAAATCAATTATGAAAATATTCTTTCAAATAAAAATAACACAAACGATGAAGAACTAAGAATTTTACAATCACCGGAAATTTTAGAAATATCTACAAATACAATATCTCAAAATAAATTGGATTCTATTTTTCAGTTTGTAGAAAATGAAAACATTAAAAATGATTTTGAAAATAAAGTTGAAAATAAACTAAACATTACAAATAATGAAGAAGAATCTTGGTGGAACAAAATTATAATTTCTAATTTGGAAAAATTCATAAAGAATAATTTTGGTAAAAATGAAAGCATAAAATCAACTCAAGCACAAACTGGAAATGTTGGAATTACAAAATTATTTTTATCTAAACAACCAAAAGACGAAGAACAAATTATTGTAAATGTTAGCGAAAGTTCTGGCGATAAAAGCATTATACTTGTAAAGGGAACGCGATTTGTATTCAATAAAAATAATTGGAATAAACCAGCATTGATTTTATTTCAAATCGATCCAAAATTAAAATCTGAAACAAGCGCAACATTCAATGCAATTTCCGGGAATATTCCTTTAGCATGGTCAATAACATTTATAATTCTAACTATTCTATTTATCATATTTTTTATTTATCATAAAATAATTCTACCTTTCCCCCAATCTGATATTACGAAAAATTCAAAAGAATCAAATGTTTTTGGAGAATTCTTTAAAACTTTTGCACTGTTTTTTAAGAAGAAAAATATTGGAATCATTTTAGCATTCCTTCTACTGTACAGATTTGGTGAATCGCAACTTCTTAAAATGGCATCACCATTTTTACTTGACCCAAAAGAACTCGGCGGATTGGGTTTAACAACTGGAGAAGTTGGATTTGTTTATGGAACAATCGGAATATTAGCATTAGTTTCCGGTGGTTTAATTGGCGGATTTCTTGCTGCAAAAAATGGATTAAAATTTTGGCTTTGGTGGATGGCACTTTCAATTAATATTCCTCACTTAGTTTATGTTTATATGTCTTACGCTCTTCCCGAAAACTTTTTTATAATTCTTACTTGCGTTGCGGTTGAACAATTAGGTTATGGCTTTGGTTTTACAGCATATATGCTTTACATGATTTATATATCTGACGGCGAACATAAAACTGCTCACTTCGCAATAACTACCGGATTTATGGCTTTGGGAATGATGCTGCCCGGAATGTTCAGTGGCTGGCTTCAAAATTTAATTGGTTATCAGCACTTTTTTGTTTGGGTATTTCTTGCTGCGGTTCCTTCATTGTTGATTACTAAATTAATTAAAGTTGACGAAAATTTTGGAAAGAAAATTTTAGAGAATGATAAATGAAATATCAAAAACTGTTTTACTTATTAATTGCAATTCCCACAATTTATTTTGTCTCATGTTCATTTAAAGTTGAAAAAGATTTTTCACATTTGGATTTGATAATGCAATCAGTAATTAAAGATTCTGTTTTTCCCGGAGCTGCATTATTATTTGGAGTTGATCAAGAAGTCTTTTACAGCAAAGCTTTTGGAAATTTTACTTACGATAAAAACTCTCCTTCAGTTCAAACAAACTCAATATTTGATTTAGCATCTGTTTCAAAAGTTGTTGGAACAACTTCTGCTGCAATGATTTTAGTTCAAGATGGAAAATTTAAATTAGATGATAAAGTGATAAAATATCTTCCTCAATTTAATAACAAAGGGAAAGATCAAATATCAATTAGGAATTTGCTTCTTCATAATTCTGGTTTGCCGGCATTTAAAAAATATTATGATATTTATTCAACTTCCGATGAAGTTAAAAAAGATATTATGAATTTAGATTTAGATAATCCTCCTGGTGAAAAATATGTTTACAGTGATTTAGGAATGATTGTTCTGCAACAAATTATTGAAAAAATATCTGGCAAATCTCTTGATGTTTTTTTAAATGAAAATTTATTCTCAAAACTTGAAATGAACCAAACGATGTATAATCCGTCAAATGAAATAAAGAATAAATGTGTTCCAACCGAATTAGATAATTTTTGGAGAATGAGATTATTACGAGGTGAAGTTCATGACGAAAGAGCATTTATGTTAAATGGAGTTGCGGGTCATGCCGGATTATTTTCTTCAATAGAAGATTTATCAAAATTTGTAATGATGTATTTGAATCACGGAATTTATAATAGTGAAGAAATTCTTGATTCAAGATTAATTAAGGATTGGACGACTAAACAATCAGAACAAAGTGATAGAGGTTTGGGCTGGGATACAAAATCTCCGGAAAAATCTTCATCCGGCAATTATTTTTCTTTAAACTCATTTGGACATACTGGCTACACCGGAACTTCAATTTGGGTTGATAAAGAAACAAAATTATTCGTAATTCTCCTTAGTAATAGAGTTCACCCAACGAGAGCAAATACCAAAATTTCTGATTTTAGACCAATTATTCATGATGCAATTTACACAAGTATTTTTCGATTAAATTAAATTTGATGCATAAACAATTCGTAAATAATGTAATAAAAAAAATAAAAACTAATAATAATGTTGTTGGCTTAGCAATCGGAGGCTCCTGGATTACAAATGAAATTGATGAATTTTCCGATCTTGATTTAATATTAATTTCCAAAAATAAAATTGCTCCAAATGTTAAGAAAATGACTGCTCGCGCAGCAAGCTTTGGAAATTTATTAAATGCTTTTACCGGTGAGCATGTTGGCGAAAAAAGATTATTAATTTGTCTTTACGATAAACCTTTACTTCATGTTGATATTAAATTTTTAACTCCAGATGAATTTTATATTCGTGTTGAAAACCCAATTGTAGTTTGGGAAAGAAATAATGTTTTAACAAATATAATTAACAAATCCGAATTTAATTTTCCTTATCCCGATTTTCAATGGATTGAAGACCGTTTCTGGATTTGGATTCATTACGTAAGTGCAAAAATTGGAAGAGGTGAATTTTTAGAAACTCTTGATGCAATAAATTTTTTAAGAACTAATGTAATTGCACAATTGCTTCAAATAAAAAACAACAAACTGCCAAAAGGTTTAAGAAAAGCTGAAATGTTTTTTAGTAGAAATGATTTAGAAAGATTAAAAAAAACTATTGCTAAGTATAATCGTAATTCCTTTATAAAAAGTCTTGATGAAATTATTTCGCTGTACTTAGATTTAAGAAAAGAACTTTATCCTAAGAAAATAATATTGCAGACAAAAACTGAAAAGCGAAGTTTAAAATATTTTGAAGAAATTAAAGGGCGAATATAACTTCAAATGAATACTGAAAAAATTATAGAAATAACTGGGCTTACAAAAAAATATAAAAAACTAATTGCGGTTAATAACCTTAATTTAAATGTTTACAAAGGCGATGTGTTTGGATTTCTTGGTCCAAACGGTGCGGGAAAAAGTACAACAATTAGAATGCTGCTTACTCTTATCAATCCAACTTCAGGAAATATTAAAATTTTTGGGAAAGATTTAACTGAACATCGAAAAGAAATTTTAGCAAAAGTTGGAGCAATTGTAGAAAAGCCGGATTTTTATCTATACTTAACTGCTTACAAAAATTTAGAAATTCTTGGCAAAATGTCCGGAGCAAATGTTAGCAAAATAAATATTATGGAAATTCTTGAATTAGTTGGTTTAGATAAAAGATATGATAGCAAAGTAAAAACATTTTCTCACGGGATGAAACAAAGACTTGGAATTGCTCAAGCTCTTTTGCATAATCCTGAATTAGTAATTCTTGATGAACCAACCGTTGGACTTGATCCGCATGGAATTAAGGAAGTCCGTGAAATTATTTTAAGATTAAGTTCCGAAAAACAAATTACAATATTTCTTTCGTCTCATATCCTAAAAGAAATTGAATTAATTGCAAACCGAATGGTAATTATTAATAAAGGACAAACAATAATTGAAGGTGAAGTTAAGCAGCTTTTAAGTAATGATAATGATGAAGTTGAAATTAATTTTAGAAGCGAATTAAAAATTCAAGAGGTTTTATCCACATCAATTTTTGCAAGTCATACTTTTAGTGTTACAGATTCTCAACTAAATATAAATCTTCCGGAAGAAAAAATTCCACAGCTTATTAAAACCTTTGTTGAAAACAATTGTGATATTTATTCCGTTGAAAGAAAAAAATCTTTAGAAGATTATTTTTTAAAAATTACAGATGAAAAATAATGTTATATAATTTAGTAAATATTGAGTTACTTAAAATTTTCAAAAAGTGGCGTTCGTATCTTGGATATTTGGGCATTGGAGTAATTGTTGCAATTGTTCAAGTTAATCTTTATTTGCATGGCGATAGTTATGTTAATCATTTAACAAGAGGTTTGTCTGAGAATTTTTTTATTTCCGGAAATTTGTTAAATGGTTACCTAATTGCTCATCTAATTTTAACTGCATTGTTTAATCTTTTCCCTCTTTCTATTGTTTTAATTGCCGGAGAAATTTTAGCTGGAGAAGCAACAGCCGGAACTTATCGTTTAATCATTACTCGACCAGTTTCGCGATTACAAATTCTTACTTCTAAAATAATTGCCGGTGCAGTTTATACTTTTTCAATTTTACTTTGGATGTTTATTGTAAGCTGCATAATTAGCCTATTTGTTTTCGGTTCTGGAGAACTATTCATTTTTGAAAACGGAATAAGTGTTTTTGCACAAGATGATATTCTTTGGAGATTTGCCTTATCATATTCACACATTTTTTTAAGTATGATGCTTGTATTTTCACTATCCATGCTATTTTCCTCATTTGTAGAAAATGCAATTGGACCAATAATTGCTGTGATGTCAATACTAATTGTAATGGTAATAGTTTCGCAGTTGCCTTTTGATTTTACGCAAACAATAAAACCATATATTTTTACAAACTATATGTCCGATTGGCATACGTTCTTCAGCTATGATATTGACTGGAATTTAATTCAAAAATCTGTTCTAGTTCTTGGCGGACATTCAATTATTTTTATTATTGCTACAATTATAATTTTTCTAAGAAAAGATATATTAACATGAAAAAATCTATACTAAGTTTTCTAATATTTTTTTCAATAATAAATTTTGCACAAAAAAATAATGCCGATAAATTAATTTCAAGAATTAAAGACAAAATAAATAAAGTTGATAATTATTCGTCAGAAGTTGAAATTTCAGTAAAAATGGATTTTCTTAAAATGCCAAAATCTAAAGCTGAAGTTTTCTTTAAGAAACCCGATAAATTTAAACTTCATTCAGAAAAATTTGCAATTTTACCAAGAGCTGGAATTGATTTTAATCCACAAAAAATTCTTGATAATGATTTTACTTCTGAATTAATTGGTGATACCTTAATTGATAATAAAAAACTTTCTGTAATTAAAATAACGCCAAATGTTGATAGTATAAAATTTAAATCAGCCAAATTGGTAATTGATCCAACTGAATTTTTAATAGTGAAAATTATTTTATCAACCGAACAAAATGCAAATATTACAACCAATTTTCTTTATTCTGACCAAAAAGAATTTGCGCTTCCTTCCGAAATAAAAATAATTTTAGATTTTTCACAAATTGAAGAAGACGAGAAAAACCCCAAAAGAGGAAAAACTATACCTTCAAATTTTAAAGGTGCTATTACAATAAATTACAGTAATTATAAAGTTAACCAGGGAATTGATGATTCTATTTTCATAGATGAAAAGGAAGAAGAAAATGACAATAGTAAAAACAAAAAATAATTTTATACTATAAAATTGGGCAAAATATTTTTTTTAGTTATTATTAAGAAATTAAAAATTTGTGATAGTAAAGTTATAGGGCATTATGAAAATTCATGAATACCAAGCAAAAGAAATTTTAAGAAAATTTAATGTTCCGGTACCGGAAGGAAAAGTTGTTTTTTCACCGGAAGAAGCAGTTGCAGTAGCCAAAGAATTAGGCGGAAAAATTAAAGTTGTAAAAGCTCAAATTCACGCTGGTGGAAGAGGAAAAGGCGGCGGTGTAAAAGTTGCAAAAGATTTAAATGAAGTTAAAAAATATGCAAAACAAATTTTGGGAATGAATTTAATTACACATCAAACCGGACCGCAAGGAAAAACTGTAAAACGTTTGTTAATTGAGCAAGGTGTAAATATTGATAAAGAAATGTATGTGGGAATTACTTTAGATCGTGCGCAATCTAAAAATGTTGTAATGGTTTCTACGGAAGGCGGGGTTGAAATTGAAAAAGTTGCCGCAGAATCTCCGGAAAAAATTCTTAAAGAAACTATTGATCCTGCAATAGGAATGCAGCAATATCAAGCTCGTAAATTGGCTTTTGGTTTGGGATTGGAAGGAGTTCAACATAAAAACGCCGTAAAATTTTTATTGGCACTTTACAAAGCTTATGATTCCACAGATGCTTCAATTGCAGAAATAAATCCTTTAGTTGTTACAAAAGAAGGCGATGTAATTGCGCTTGATGCTAAAATGAATTTTGATGATAACGCACTTTTCCGACACAAAGATATTATGGAATTTAGAGATTTTGATGAAGAAGAACCGCTTGAAATTGAAGCTTCAAAATTTGATTTAAATTATATAAAATTAGATGGAAATGTTGGATGCATGGTAAACGGTGCCGGACTTGCAATGGGAACAATGGATATAATAAAATTAGCTGGCGGCGAACCGGCAAACTTTTTGGATGTCGGCGGCGGTGCAAATCAAGAAACTGTAGCAAACGGATTTAAAATTATTTTGAGCGATCCGAATGTTAAAGCAATTTTGATAAATATTTTTGGCGGAATTGTTCGTTGCGATAGAGTTGCTCAAGGTGTTATAAATGCTGTAAAAGAAATTAAAGTTGAAGTTCCGATTGTAATTAGATTGGAAGGAACAAACGCAAAGGAAGCCGGTGTATTATTGGCAAATTCCAAATTAAATTTTGAAGTTGCAACTACTTTGGAAGATGCCGCTAAAAAAGTTACTACTGTATTAAAGAAATAAATATTTTATGTAGAGACGCATTGCCATGAGTCTCTACATTTAATTTTATTCAATAGGAATTTTAAATGCAAAGGTTGATCCAAAACCTTTTTTGCTTTTTACCCAAACTTTGCCATTGTGTTCTTCCACAATTTTTTTAGCAATCCATAAACCTAATCCGGAACTTGTTTCATCTCCAGTTGGTTTATTACTTAATTTTATTCCTTTTTCAAACGTAAGTGAAATTTCATCTTCGGAAAGTCCAAATCCATTATCAATAACTTCAAGAGTTACAAAATTCTTTTCTTTATTTACTACAATTTCAATCTTGCTTTTTTCCGGACAGTATTTTATTGCATTTCCTACATAATTATCAATTACTTCTTTAATTTTTTCTTCATCTATTTTTACAAATAATTCCTCTTTGGGTTGATATAATCGAATTTCAATATTTTTTTTATTTGCTTTAACTCTATTTACTTTTACCACACTTTCAATAGTTTGATAAATATTTGTTTTTCCCTTATTTATTTGAAATGGTTCGAATTCTTCAGCAACCACATTTGAAAATTCATCTGCTAATTTTATAATTCTTGAAGAAATTTCTACAAGCCCGGTAAGAATATCATTTTGTTCTTGAGCTGTTAAATCGTAAGATTCCAGCAATTCAACAAAATTTTTAATTGTGGATGCAGGGTTTTTAATATCATGAGCAAACATTACTAAAGTTTCGTCTTTTTTTAATCTTAATTCTTTCAATTTTGCTTCATTCTTTTCTAACTGACTTTTTTGTTCTTCAAGATGAGCAATAATTTTTTTTAATTGATCGATTTTTAATTTTAATCTTCTATTTTTTTCTTCTAGAAATTGAATTTCTTTATTCAAGTTTTCATTTTCTTGCTTCAATTTTGAAAGTTTTTCAACTTGTGAGGAAGATATTTTTTCTTCGGTAAGAATTTCTTCTGAAATCTTTTGTCCAAATATATTTTTTCTAAGAAGATAAAATATTACTCCAACAAACAGCAGAAATACAGAAATTATTGCAATTATTCCCAAAAGTGAATTCATAACTTTTTATCTCAACTATTGATTTTATTCAGATTATCGAAAAAAATGAGAATAAATTAATTTTTTCCTCATTAATTAGTAATTTAATAATTGTTTACCTCATCACACTTTTTCCCTAATAAAGTAACGAATTCAAAAAATAATTTGCATTATTAAAATTATTCACTTACTTTTGCATGTAAAATAATTAAATTGCCTAAAAAATTAAGTAATATTATGTTAGATGCAATAGACATTAAGATATTAAATACTTTACAACGCGAAGGAAGAACTAAAAGAAATGTTATTGCTGAAGAAGTTAATTTATCATTACCGTCTTTAAGTGAAAGACTAAAAAAGTTAGAAGAAAAAGGTGTTATTGAAGGTTATTATGCAAAATTAAATAAAAAGCAATTTGGTTTTGATTTAATGGCTTTTATAACAGTGTATATGAAATCTTCAAAGAAATTTCATGATTTGGAAGAGCATGTGTCTCAAACACCGGAAATTTTAGAATGTCACGCAATTTTAGGTGAAGGTTCTCACTTATTAAAAGTAATTCTAAAAGGCACTGACGATTTAGAAAGATTGCTTGCCCAAATTCAATCATGGCCTGGAGTTGTAAGAACAGTAACAAGTTTTGTATTATCAACAGTAAAAGAAACCACAATAATTAACATATAATTGGAGAAATAATGGCTAAATCGAGGTTAGAGTACATTTGGCTTGATGGTTACCAGCCAACACAAAAAATGAGAAGTAAAACCAAAATTGTAGATAATTTTGATGGAACTGCTGAAGGAGCACCACTTTGGGCTTTTGATGGTTCATCTACAATGCAAGCACCCGGTGGTTCTTCAGATTTATTATTAAAACCAGTGCGCGTTTTTATTGACCCTGCAAGAGCAAATGCTTATTTAGTAATTGCAGAAGTTTTAAAACCGGATAAAACTCCACATCCAACAAATGGCAGAGCAACGATTAATGATGATGATCATGATTTCTGGTTTGGATTTGAACAAGAATATGTTCTTTGGGATTTAGATCATCATACACCTTATGGTTTCCCAGCTCCGGGTTATTATCCTCCGCCTCAAGGTCCTTTTTATTGCTCAGTTGGCGCAGAATATAATGTTGGTCGTGATATAGTTGAAGAACATGTTGACCTATGTATTTCTGCCGGAATTAATATTGAAGGAATTAATGCAGAAGTTATGAAAGGTCAATGGGAATATCAAATTTTTGCAAAAGGTGCTAAAGAAGCCGGTGATCAACTTTGGGCTGCAAGATATTTAATGGAAAGAATTGGTGAAGCTCACAATATCAGAATTAACTTAGATCCAAAACCCGTACAAGGTGATTGGAATGGATCGGGAATGCATACAAATTTCTCAAATTCAACATTGAGAACATGTGGAAGTAAAGAAACCTACGCAAAAATATGTGAGGCATTTGGGACACAAGAAGCAATTGAAAGACATATTGAAGTTTATGGTGCAGATAATCATTTACGTTTAACCGGAAGACACGAAACACAATCTATAGATAAATTTAGTTATGGTGTTTCTGATCGCGGGGCTTCCATTAGAATTCCAATCGGAACGGTAGAATCCGGTTATAAAGGTTGGTTAGAAGATAGAAGACCAGCTTCCAATGCAGATCCATATAAAGTTTCCGCAGAAATTATCAACACGGTTAAAGGTGTTAAATTATAATATTTTGTAATTAGTTAATACATAAAACCCTCAGCAAATTGAGGGTTTTTATTTATTCGTTTCAGCATCTAAAATATAATTTCTCTAAAAATTTATCTCGAAATAGTTTTGAGCAGTTTTACTTTCTTTTCAGAATTCTTTTTCATTCTCAAGTTTAACATTTCTACTCCGACTGAAAATGCCATTGAGAAATAAATGTATCCTTTGGGAATATGAAAATCGAAACCTTCTCCAACTAGTGAAACACCAACTAAAATTAGAAAACTAAGAGCCAGCATTTTTATTGTTGGATGTGAGTCCACAAAATCTCCAATTGATTTTGCAGAAACCATCATTATTATTACTGCAATAATTATTGCTAAAATCATAACTTCAACATGTTCTGCTAAACCAACAGCAGTTATAACAGAATCTAAAGAAAAAACTATATCCAAAATTGCAATTTGAATAATTACACTAAAAAAACTAGATACGACTTTTTTACTGTGATGTTCTTCCGGACCTTCTAAACTATTATGAATTTCGTGAGTACTTTTGGCAAGTAAAAACAATCCGCCAATTATTAAAATTAAATCTCTTCCGGAAATATCGTATTCGTAAATTGTAAATAGTGATTTAGTTAAACCCATTACCCAAGTAATTGAAAGAAGCAACAAAATACGTGTAATCATTGCTAAAGCTAAGCCAATTGTTCTCGCTTTGTTTCTTTCTTGATCCGGTAATCTTCCCACAAGAATTGATATAAATATTATGTTATCAATTCCCAAAACAATTTCTAAGGCAGTAAGTGTAAGTAATGCAATCCACGCTTCTGGTGTTAAAATCCATTCAAACATAAAATTCCTAATAACTTTAATGAATAATTTTTACAAAATATAGTTTGCAAATTTATAAAAATTTTAGGTGATTAAAATATTGTTATTACTATATTTATAATAAAAGTTCACAAGCTTTTAAATTTTATAAAAAACAAAAATGTTTTAAGTAAATTATATTTTTTACTAAATTAAAATTTTGAAATAACTTAATAAATGAAATTAAAATCTATAACACTTATCCTTATTTGTCTTTTTTCTCTCAATAATTTTGCGCAGAATATTTACGTGTGTGAAAGTTATTCAGAAGAAGGAAATCCAATAGGAATTATAAATAAACTTGAAACCATAGCTTACGGAAAAGCTGTAAATGTTTTAATCGACAATGAAAAAAAAATTAATTCAAACATTTTATATCTATTTATTGATAAACTTAGTAATGGAAAGTATGTTCCATTTGATAGTAAAATTTTAAATGTTGATAAAGAAAAACTCTGGGCAGCAATTAAATACGAATTTCATGAAGCGGGAGTTTATGAATTGTATTTTTTAAATGCTTCAGAAGAAAAAATAACCAGTTTAAAACTGGAAGTAAAAATATTAAATGATAGAGGATTTGAAAATTTTTCCGGTTCGTCTGGCGGTTTAGGAAATGCTCAATTTGTTTTTTGCGATATGATTGTAAACAACAAACCTATGAATCCAATTTCACAATTATCGCTTTCTACAAGAAATGGTGAAACTTATGTTTTTATAAATAACTATTCACCATTTAGCACAGATAAAATTGTTGTAAAAATTTGGGAGAGACAAGAAAATTCTTCAGAATATAAAGAATTGATATCAACAAAAAAATTCAAAGTTACACCAAAATGGTCAATTACATTTTTTAAACTTACTTTTGATAAAGTTGGTGACTACAAAATTGACGTAAATGATAATAACAATAAATTAATTGTATCAAACATTTTAACGGTTATAAATTAAAGGAAAAAAAATGAAAGGAATTATACTAGCCGGAGGTGCCGGAACACGTTTATTTCCAATAACTAAAGTTTATAGTAAACAATTGGCATTGTTATATGATAAACCTCTAATTTATTATCCGCTTTCA
>JBGSKB010000165.1:0-2043 GCA_041741395.1 Melioribacteraceae bacterium | reverse complement strand
ATCATATTTTTCTTCTAATTCTTCAACGCTCAATTCTAATCGTTCATCATCCAAATCGTTTAATTCGTCAATTAATTTCTCAACATTATTTTTATTTGCATTCGTAGTTTTATAAATGTGAACTAAATATCTATTAATATCATTTCCAAAAATTTCATTATCTAACGATTTAGATTTCATAAAATACTTTTCTGCATTCAACAATTTTTTTTCCTTAAAACTCTGAATTCCATCATAATAAGTAACAAAAGCTTGTTGAGCATCATTCAACTTATTATTTAAAAGATTTTCTTTAATTTTTTCAGCGTTTTGAAATTCATTAATTAAAATATGTTCTCTAAATTTTAGTAGATTTTTACTTAGTTCGTGATTATTAAATATTTTGTTATAATATTCTTTAAAATCATATTTTAACTCTAACTTTAATTTTTTCTCGGAATCAAAATCATTTAGCAAATTGAAATTTACTACTCTCAAATATTTTGAATAATCATAAACCCATGGAAATATTTTATCTTCCTCTTTAAAAAGTGCATTCAATATTTCATTTGATTTATTGAAATTTCCGGAAAAGTGATAATACTGAGCTTTCACAATATCATTTATTTCATTTGAATTATCCGAACTTATAAGTTTACCGGCTTCATTCAGCATATTTGAATTTATTAATTCATAACAATACCAATTTGCAAAGTGTGAATTGTTAGGAAACTTTTTATACATTTTTTCAAGTAAAGGCAAAGCTGAAAATCCGTTATTTTCTAATCGCGAATAAAGTTCAATCAACACCATTGTGGCTTGCCAATTGGTTAAAACACCATTTTTATCAACTTTGTGTAAATATTCCAATCCGGTTTTTCTATTGCCGGATAAACCAAGCACGCTTGTAATTAATTTTGTTACACCGCTTAATCTATCAGCATAATAATTCATCATACCTAATAATAAATATGCGTCAATATAATTTGGATCGGATTCAATAATTTCTTCTAAAATATTTTTGCCTTTTTTTCCATTGCTGAATGCAGACATCCAAGATTTATTAACTCCATAAAATCTGCCTAATAAACCGTAAATACTTCCCAAGTAATATTTATCATCTTTAGATAAATTTTTGTCTTCATACTGCGAAATAATTTTTTCAGAATATTTAATCATTTCCTCATTTAATGATTCCTTAACTTTTTGTCGATTTTTAATTGTGGCTTCATCTGTTGCTTTTATAATTTTAACTAATTCAACATTCAGATAGAGATAATGATTTTTTAAACTATTTGAATTGCTGAAAAGTTGATTAAGCAATTTATCTGCCTCATCAAATTGATAATTTAAACTAAGCTCGATTATTTGTTTATCAATTTCTGTTGGATTAACATTTGAATAAATTATTGATGTAAAAAATATTAGAAGAATTAAAGTGAGTTTCATAGAATTCCTGATGTATTGAAAAGTTATGCAACTAAACTAAAAACTTGATTCAAGAAATTTTTGAAATTGATTTTTTGTGTGAATTACTTCATTATGATCAAGTTTTGATTTTATAAATATAATTCGATTTTTCAATTCATCTGCAGAAAAATCATCAATATCAATAAGCTTGAAATCAATATCCCATGCTTCCAAACACATCATTAGATTTTCAGATTCAGATTTGGTTCCGCCATTTTCTGTAAAAATATTTACAAATTTTCCATTATTATGAACTATCCAGTAAAAAAAATTTTCTATGTCCGCATACAATGCATCAAATAAAATAACATTAGAGACTTTACTTGTTAATCCTCCATGCAATAATAAATGAGCAATAACTCTATAAGCGCCGCTGTGACCGGCTAAAGTTATTTTACCAATTTTAATTTGTGAATTAAAAATTTTATTTAATTCAACTTTTATTTCGGTAACTAAATCTGAAAGTTTATTTTTCTCTTCAAGTTTTCCGCCAAATGAATCCGGAGAATTTTTTGGTCCCTCTGGAAAAACAAAAATCGCATTTTTCTTACTTTTGTAAAATTGTTCAATTAAATTGAATTGAATCAAAGCAGA
>JBGSKB010000164.1:0-2899 GCA_041741395.1 Melioribacteraceae bacterium | reverse complement strand
GCTTGTGCAAAAGCTGCTGCCGAAGCTTTAGAATTGCCTTTATATCGTTATATTGGCGGAACAAACGCAAGAGTTCTTCCGGTACCAATGATGAACATTTTAAATGGCGGTTCTCATGCAGATAATACAGTAGATTTTCAAGAATTTATGATTATGCCTCATGGTGCTGAAAATTTTGCTGAAGCATTAAGAATGGGCGCTGAGACTTTTCATTCTTTAAAATCTGTATTGAAGAAGAACGGCTATTCAACTTCTGTAGGTGATGAAGGTGGATTTGCTCCAAATCTAAAATCTAATGAACAAACATTAGATCTAATTCTTGAAGCTATAACAAAAGCTGGATATAAACCTGGTAAAGAAATAAGTTTAGCGCTTGATGTTGCTTCAAGTGAAATGTTTGATAAGAAAAAAAATAAATATGTTTTTTTCAAATCTGATAAATCAGAAAAATCTTCTGATGAAATGATTAAAATTTATGAAAAGTTAATTAAGAATTATCCAATAGTTTCTATTGAAGATGGACTTGATGAAAATGATTGGAAAGGCTGGAAGAATTTAACAGTTGCATTGGGTAATAAAATACAATTAGTGGGTGACGACTTGTTTGTTACTAACACAGAAAAACTTTCAAAAGGAATTAATGAAGGAATAGCAAATTCTATATTGATCAAACTTAATCAAATTGGAACTTTGACGGAGACTTTAGCTGCAATTGAGATGGCAAAGAAAGCTGGTTATACAAATGTTATTAGTCACAGATCTGGCGAAACGGAAGATACAACAATTGCTGATGTTGCTGTTGCTGCCAATTTAGGACAAATAAAGACTGGATCTTTAAGCAGAACTGATAGAATTGCAAAATATAATCAACTTCTTAGAATTGAAGAAGAATTAGATACTACAGCAATTTATCCTGGATTAGCAGCAGTTAATTTCAAGTAAGTTTTATCAATTTCTATTTTACAAAGCGTCTAATTTTTAGACGCTTTTTTTTTTAATATTAAACATTTATTAAGGAAGCATTATATAAGATTTTTCAGATGAAATGAAATTTTCAACAATCAGAGTTGATTAAGAATTCTTTGAAAAGTTTTAATTATTTTTTATATAATTTGACATACTTCTTAACGCCAAAATAAATGATCCGATAAGAAATACTATTATTAAGGAAAAATATAAAATTGATTCCATGTGATTTTCTCTAAAAATAATTACATCAAATAAAATGGAATTACTAGTACAAAATGTGATTCCAAACAAATTATTATCGAAAACTAAATAACTTTATTTTAGTGGATTGTTTATCACAAATTAACTGGATATAACTTTACAAGTCAAATTTATGCCTTATATTGGTGAAATAGCCGCTTTAATTACTGCACTACTTTGGTCGGGCACAGCAATTGCTTTTTCCGAAGCAACAAAAATTGTAGGTTCATTTGTTGTAAATATTACAAGACTATTATTAGCAACTGTTTACCTAATTATTACAATCTTAATTTTTAATTTAAATTTTCAAATTTCATACGAGCAAATTTATTTATTGGGATTAAGCGGAGTTATTGGTTTAGTCTTTGGCGATGGATTTTTGTTCAAATCTTATCAATATATTGGCGCAAGATTAAGCATGCTTGTGATGACACTTTCCCCCACTATTGCAGCATTTATGGCATATCTTTATTTAGATGAAAACCTTTCAATTTGGGGAATATTAGGAATAGTAATAACTATATCTGGTGTTTCAATTGTTGTTTTTAAAAGATCCGAACAGCCATCTGATAATTACAAAAAAAATAATATTGGATATATGTTTGCTTTCTTAGGAGCAATCGGACAAGCTATTAATTTAATTTTTGCAAAAGAAGCGTTTCAATTAGGTGAGATTAATAGTTTTGTTGCGACTTTTTACAGAATGATTCCATCAATTTTATTAATGTATTTCATAGGATTTATCTTTAAAAGTAAAAGAGCAAGTTTGAATATTTTGAAAGAAAAAAAGGATGCTATCAAATTTATTTTTATTGGTTCTCTTATTGGTCCATTTTTAGGAATAACATTTAGTTTAATTGCAATTTCTAACACAAAAGTTGGAATTGCTGCTACTCTAATGTCAACTGTACCATTGCTTATGCTACCAATCGTAAGATATTATTATAAAGAAAAACTCTCCATGATTTCAATAATTGGTGCTGTTGTAGCAGTAATTGGTGTTGGAATTTTATTTCTTAAATAATTTATTTTCTTCCTTTTTCATATTCATAAATTATTTTTCCAAGTTTTGCTAAAAACGGCAACCCAATTTCATCATATTCATATTTATCATCATTGTAAATCTGATCTTCATTTACATGAATAACTGCCGTAAGAAAAAACTCAATATTATTTTTTTCATCTTGAATAAAAGCATTATCTATTAAATATCCGTAAGCTAAGCCGCTTTTACTGAAAATTTTTATGTTATTTGGAATTGAATCTTTCGAATTACCAAACATAAAAAACTTTACGTATCCATCATAAAATTCATCGGAATTATATTTTGGGCATTCGCTTTCTTTTGGAAGCATACACATATATTTATTTAAAAATTCATAATCATCTTTTGTTAAATTAAATCTATCTTTTTCTTGAAAAAGTTCTGGATATGTAATCCGAATCATTAAATTGTGCTGATCTCTCAATCCAAAAAAATTATTTTGAGAAAAATCTTTGGGTTCGTTCACTAAAACATCATTTGAATAATATCCAATCCCCTTTACGGTTTCGCTTAATTCTAATTTTATATCTGTTGAGTCAAATCTTGCCAGCTGTTCATAAATTATATTTCCTTCGTAATCATAAAATTTTATTGGATTGGTTTGCATATTTTGTTCTTCAGTTCTTGCAACTTCTAATCTGTGAA
>JBGSKB010000163.1:0-6619 GCA_041741395.1 Melioribacteraceae bacterium | reverse complement strand
TTATTTTAAGCATTTTTAATGCGTACGAAAAGAAAAAATTAGAAAAGCAAAAAAGTAAATCTGATACAAGATTGAATAAAAATATTGAATCTGTACTTGAGACCAAGAAAATTATCGGTGAATCAAATTCAATGCATGAACTCAGAAGTATGATAAAAAAATACGCTATGAGCGATGCAAATGTTATGATTAGCGGTGATTCGGGAACCGGTAAAGAATTAGTTGCGTGGAATATTCACTTAAATAGTAAAAGAAAGCATGAAAACTTTGTACCAATTAATTGCGGAAGTATTCCAGGAGAATTATTAGAAAGTGAATTATTTGGATATCAAAAAGGATCATTTACCGGAGCATCTGCAAATAAACAAGGTTTATTTGAAATAGCTGATCATGGAACACTTTTTTTAGATGAAGTCGCAGAACTTTCACTTTCAGCACAAGTTAAATTACTTCGAGTAATTCAAGAAGGTGAAATTGAAAAGATCGGCAGAACGACAAAAATTTCTGTAAATGTACGAATTATTACAGCAACAAATAAAGATATTCTTAGTTGCGTTAGTGAAGGAAAATTTAGGGAAGATTTGTATTATCGCCTTAATGTAATTCCAATAGATGTTGTTCCGCTAAAATATAGAGGAAAGGATATACTTGAATTATTCTATCACTTTTTAGAGTACTTTACAGATGATTTAGAAATTCCAATTCCTAAGCTCGATCCAGAAGCGGAGGAAATCCTTTTAAATTACAAATGGCCCGGTAATGTAAGAGAATTGAGAAATGTTGTTCAAAGATTGGTTCTAAATACGCAAGGTACAATAACTGCAAAAGATATTAGTAATCCGATGATTTTAAGAAATCACAGAATAATTAAAGAGAATAAAAATTTAGAGAGTATTAATTTTGACAGAATTGTTCCTTTAAAAGAAATTGAAAAAGAATTTAGGGTAAAATATATTACTTACGTAAAAAGTATTTCTAATTCTGATTCAAGTGCTGCTGAAAAATTGGGACTTGCACCATCAAACTTTTATAGAATGTGTAAAGAACTTGGGTTAAAATAAAGGGTACCTTTAAATACCCCAAATCGCAAAAAACAAATTTCAAATAATCTCGAATAACCAAAATTCAAACGACCAAAATTTAATTTTGTGAGAATTTGGTTTTTCGAATTTGGAATTTATTTGTTATTTAGAACTTGTTATTTGAGATTTTAGTGATGTCTTAAAGTTAATATTGTTTTTTCACTGTTTATTACTTTTAGTGTAAATTTTAATTTCTTTAAAATATATTGCAAAAAATAATTCTATAATGTATTTTTATACCGGTTCAATAGATAAAAAAACGATTAAGTTTTTTGTAAAAGTAATTAAACAAAATTTTTACTTTTATTATAAATGAATATCAAAGGTGAAAATGAAAAAAAATCCTAATTTTTTATCACACACATATTTTTTATTCTTCATTTTCTTACTAATCCAATTATACGCTCAACCTTCCGGTGGACCTTATGGGCCAACCCAATTAAATTATGAACTTCCAAAAATTTCCGGAAAAATATTCTATGTTTCTCCAAATGGTGATGAAAACAATTCCGGGGAAAATCTTGAAAATCCAACAACATTAAATTCGGCTTTCAATAAAATTAAATCCGGTGATGCTATAATTTTACGTGGTGGAATTTACAGAACAGGAAATTTAGTTTTTAATCAAAAAATTTTAATGCAACCATATAAAAATGAACAGCCAATTTTAAAAGGAACATTAGTTGCAGAAAATTGGGAAGATTTAGGAAATGGTTTGTGGGTAACAAAGTGGGCACATTTGTTTCCATCAAAACCGGATTCTTGGTGGCAAAGAAACCGTGAAGGAAAAATAACCGCGCAGCATAAATTCAACAACGATATGGTTTTTGTTGATGGCAAGTTTCTTCAATCCACTGGCTGGGAAGGTGAGGTTGATCAAAATAGTTTTTATATAGATTATGAAAACAAAAATGTTTATATCGGAATTGATCCAACAAACAAATTTATAGAAATTACTGCTTTTAATGCAGCTTTAATAAGAACAACTAAAAATCTTAATGGAATAATTTCTGACAAAATAGGACCGGTAATAAAAGGAATTATTTTAACTCAATATGCTTACAGAGCGATAGAAATTGAGGGAACAGAACCGGAAGGTTTGGCAAATCCTTCAACTTTTGGGAAAGATGTTGTTGGAACAACTTTTGAAAATTGTGAAATATCATATTGTTCAAGAGTTGCGGCTTATATTCGAGGAGATAATTTATCAATTAAAAATTGCTTGATTTCTGATACAAGCACCGAAGGTTTATATATTCTAAGTTCTTCGGATCTGCTTCTTGAAAAAAATATTTTCAGAAGAAATAATATTGAGCAAATTACTGGCTATTATCCGGCTGCTGTAAAAATATTTAATCAAACTTATCGTGTAACTTGTAACGATAATTTAGTAATTGAACATCCTTATTCAAACGGAATTTGGTACGATGTTGGAAATATTGATGGAGTTTTTACAAATAACTGGATTCAAGATGTGGGTTTTAATAATACTCCGATAGTTGAAAATCAAGTTTGGCCAAGCCAAAATGGATTCTTTTTTGAAATATCAAAAGGTGCAATTTGTGCCGGAAATGTTTTTGTAAATTGCGATCACGGAATTTTAATTCTCAATAGTTCAGATGTTGAAATCTATCAAAACACATTTGTAAATAGTATGGCGGTTGTTGGTCGTGATGCAAGAAGTGCACAAGGTGATCATTTTGGCTGGCATCCAAGTACTGGACCTGATGTTGACGAGAGAATAAATCATATTTTTGTGAAATCTTTTAACCACTGATGAAAAATATAATAGACCACTTTTCTTTTCTTGGCAATCAGAAAAAATGTGCGGAGTTCTTAAAGATCAGCAATTGAAAGAATTTAACAATAATGTTTTTGTTAGAAAAAATTCTGATGAAAAAAATCCTTTGATTTGGTGGGGACCTTTATCCAGGGAAAAATGTAATTCATCGTTTAATAATTTGGAATCATTTAAAAAACAAAATTTGGGATTTGAAAATAATAGTATCGATTTAACAAATTATAATGGACCATTATTTAAGAATTCCATTTTAGGAAATTATCAGTTGCTCAAATCATTTCCAAATGCTAATAATTCAAGAGATTTACCATCACATATAAAGAAGTTAATTAACAATAAAAATAAATTTATTGGTGCATTTGAACCGATTGATTAATAATTGCTTTTATAAATAAAATATTTTGTGGTAAAATTGTGAAATATAGAAAACTTGGGAAAACCGGCTGGGAAGTTTCAGAAATTAGTTTTGGTGCTTGGGCTATTGGCGGTGATTGGGGAAATGTAAACGAGAAAGATTCTCTTGAGTCTTTGCATTTTGCTGTTGAAAACGGCATTAACTTTTTTGATACAGCCGATGTTTATGGAAATGGAAAAAGTGAAAAATTAATTTCCCAAATAAAAAAGTTGTACAAAGATAAAATTATTATTGCAACAAAAGCAGGTAGAAAATTAAATCCTCATATTGCAGAAGGTTACAACAAAAAAAATCTGCAAAATTTTATTGAACAAAGTTTAAAAAATTTAGAAGTTGATTCTCTGGATTTACTTCAGCTTCATTGCCCACCGACCGAAGTTTTTTACAAACAAGAAGTTTTTGAATTTTTAGATGAATTTGTAAAGGAAGGTAAACTTAAATTCTATGGAGTAAGCGTAGAAAAAGTTGAAGAAGCACTTAAAGCTATTGAATATCCTAATGTTCAAACTGTTCAAATAATTTTTAATATGTTTAGACAAAGACCAGCCGATCTTTTTTTTGAACAAGCGAAGAAGAAAAATATTGGAATTCTGGCAAGAGTTCCGTTGGCTTCCGGATTGTTAACTGGAAAAATAAATAAGCAAACTGAATTTCTTAAAAATGATCATAGAAATTACAATAGAAATGGCGAAGCTTTTGATAAAGGAGAAACATTTTCCGGAGTTGATTTTCATTTAGCTTTAGAAGCAATTGATGAAATTAAGAAAATTTGTCCAGATAGTTTTTCACTTTCTCAATTTGCATTAAAATGGATTTTGGAATATGATGCCGTAACTTGTGCAATTCCCGGTGCAAAAAATATTTATCAAGTTAAAGAAAATTCAGATTCTTCTGAATTACCAAAACTAACCCCAGAAATTCTAGAAAAAATTAAAAATATTTACGGAAGATTAATAAAGCAGGAAGTTCATCATAGATGGTAAAAAGAGTTTTGTTATAAAACACATATTCATTATGAAATTGATAATTAACTTTGAGTAATAAACATAATATTGTTATTTTTGGGTCATTAAATCGGTTCAATTAGAGAATTATTTATTTGATAACTTAAATGTTATCCGGAGAATTTGATGAAAAAAATTACAATTGTTGATGTTGCAAAACGTGCTGGAGTTTCTAAAGGTACTGTTTCGGCTGTAATTAATGCTAAAAATTCTGTTAAACCATCGACAAGAGATGAAATTTTAGCAGTTATGAAAGAATTGAATTTTAGACCAAAAGGTATAGCTCGTAAGTTAAAAAATGGTGAAGTCGATAACACAATTGGACTAATTATTAAGGATTTAAACTATCCGTTTTATACATCAATTGCATCCGGAGTTAAGGAATACGCAAATAGTAAAGGTTATTCTGTAATAATTACAAGCTCAGAGGATAATCACGAAAGTGAAATAAGATTTTCTCATATTTTTTCTACAAAAGATATTAAAGGAACAATAATTGCGCCGGTTGTTGAAGGAACATCTGAAATAGAACATCTTTTTAAACTTAAAATGGTAAACTATCCATTTGTTCTTTTAGAAGATGTTAGAGGAATTCAAGCAAATGTTGTTGCAATTGACAATTTGAAAGCAATTAAAAAAGCAGTAAAATATTTAATTGACGGTGGACATACAAAAATTGTACATTTTGCCGGACCACACAAATCTTCACATACGCAAGAAAGAATTCAAGGTTTTCGCCATGCATTTAGTGAAAGTACACTTGTATTTCATAAAGATATGATTGTTGATATAGGTTCCGGTTATGATGAAAGTTTTACAAAAACGATGGAATATTTTAAAGATAAAAAAAAGGAAGATTATCCAACAGCAATTGTTTGCTTCAATGATCAGCAAGCACTTGGTGTGATGATTGCACTAAAAGAATTAAAAATAAAAATCCCGGATGAGATTTCAGTTATAGGAAATGATGATATTTTCTATTCACAAATTTATCCGGTTCCATTAACAACAATTAGAGCTCCTTTACAAGAAATAGGTAGAAAAGCTGCAGAAATTTTAATCAATAATATTGAATCTTCTCAAATAATGCCGATTGAAAGAGTTGTAATGAATACGGAATTTATTATTAGAGGATCAACAAAACTGCTAAAATAACTTTTAATATTCCTTTATATTGTAAGAAATTGAAGAAATCTATATTCGTTTCGAAGTCAAAATTATTTTCCCTAAATCGTAAATTTAGAATATACATTCTTTGTTTATATTTTGAAATTTTTCAAAATTGATTGAATAATTTTTCTGCTAAAAAACGGGAAAAATACTACTGATTATTCAATCAAATATTTTCAAAAGAATAAAATTAATCTTGCCTATTTGAATTAATCTTAATAATATTGAAACGGTTCAATTGTTATTTAATCTATTAAATTTTTACGTGAACGATATTCGTATTTACGATAAAAAATAAAATACAAATAACATTCGATGTTGCTCTAAGAATAAAGATTTAATTTAATATAACTATTGATTTTATAAGCACAAAGAAATTGTACTAACGAAATAATTATTCTTTTGGTTGAAGTTCATTTTAAATTCAAATTCTCATTACTGATATGACCGCATTCATATAATATGCCTCCATTATTGTTTGCGGTCATGTTTTTATCTAATGTAAAATTATTTATAATATTCAGTTTTTAACATTTTCAAAAAAATACTTCAAATTAAATTTTGTTGGATAATGAAAATTAAAAGATCGTATTTTTTTTCATTTATTATTTTTTCTCTTCTTTTCTTTCGATGTGTTCAGAATGAATTTAATTCAAAAATAAATATTCCGCAATTAATCAAAAAAGGATGTTCTACTCAACTTATTGTTGATGGAAAACCATTCCTAATTCTTGGCGGTGAACTTGGAAATTCATCATTCACAAGTTTAGAATATATGCAACCAGTTTGGCCAAAACTAAAAACTATGAATTTGAATACAATTTTGGCTCCCGTTTATTGGGAATTAATTGAACCCGTTGAAAATCAATTTGATTTTAAGTTATTTGATGATTTAGTTAATGAAGCCCGCAAACACAACTTTAAATTAGTTCTATTGTGGTTTGGATCTTGGAAAAATAGTATGTCAAGTCATGCCCCAACTTGGATTAAAACAAATCAAGAAAGATTTCCCAGAGTAAAAGATGATATAGGAATAAGTCACGAAATCTTAACTCCATTTTCAGAAGAAAATCTTAAAGCAGATATTAAGGCATTTCAATCACTAATGAAGCATATAAAAGAAATTGATGAAAAAGAAAACACAATA
>JBGSKB010000162.1:0-1941 GCA_041741395.1 Melioribacteraceae bacterium | reverse complement strand
GAAATATCAAAATCTTATAAGGCAGAATTAAATGAATTACTGGTCACAATTTTTGTAAAATCATATTCGATTTGGAAAGGTAAAAGGAAAGTTTCTCTAACTCTTGAAAATCATGGAAGAGAAAATCTGTATGAAGAAGTTGATTTATCAAGAACAGTCGGATGGTTTACCTCAATGTACCCAATTGTGTTAGACCTAAAAAACAGTATTTCTTCAATAGAATCTTTGACCACAATTAAAGAGCAATTAAGAAAAATTCCACAGAATGGAATAAGTTATGGTATTTATAAATTATTTTTTAATAGTAGTGATTTACCTCACTTATCCACGATAAGTTTTAATTATCTTGGTAAATTCAATATGGGTATTGAAGAGCAATCTTCATTTAAAATTGTTGAACAAAACAAGGGATTTGAAAGAGCTAAGGAAAATTTACGTCCTTTTGAACTTGATTTTGTTTGTTCAATAGTAAATGATAGACTTCATTTGAATATTATTTTCAATAAGAATTTATTTGAAGAGGTAGAAATTGTTCAATTTATGGATACTTTCATTCAAGAATTAAAATTATTGATTAATGAAGCCAAATTTAGTGATGGTGGTTATTCTCCATCAGATTTTAAGGATATTGAATTAAATAATGAAGAATTAGACTCAATTTTTAATGAATTAAACGAAGATCTTGAGAATGAGTAAACAAAATAAAAACATAGAATCGATTTATGAATTAACTCCAATGCAGCAAGGAATGTTGTTCCATTCGATATACAATCCCAATTCAAAAAATTATTTTGAACAACTGAGTGTTACAATTTCTGGAGATTTAAACATTGATGATTTCAAGCAAGCTTGGATTTTAATTCTAAAAAAATATAACATACTTAGAACATCGTTCATTTATAAAAAAATAGATAAAATGTTTCAGGTTGTTCATAATGATGTAGAATTACCTTTTATTTTTTTGGATTGGTCAAATAAAAGCAAAGATATTCAAAAAACAGAACTGAATAGCTATTTGGAGTTAGATAAAGAAAAGGGATTTAGTTTAAATAAAGCACCGTTAATGCGTATTTCTCTGATAAGACTTTTTGAAAAAAAATATAAACTAATTTGGAGTCATCACCATATACTCTTTGATGGATGGTCACTTCCCATTGTTTTGAGGGATTTATTTAAATTTTATGAATCATTGTTGAATAAAACTAAAATTCAGTTAGAATACACAAGACCATACCATGATTATATAAAGTATCTCCAAAATATTGTTAAGGAAAATGATCTATTATTTTGGAAACATTATTTAAAAGATTTTAAAGAAAAAACTCCTATAGTTGTTGATAAAATTCCATATTATAAAGAAAGTTTAGAATATAAAAAGATTTCAATTAGTTTAGATAAGGATATTAGTGAAAAAATATTAATGTTTGTTAGGGCTCATAAATTTACGTTAAATACAGTTTTACAGTCTTGTTGGGCAATTCTTCTTCATAAATATAGTAGAACAAACGACATTGTTTTTGGTGCAACATTTTCTGGAAGACCAGCCGCATTAGAATATTCAGAAAGTATGGTGGGTCTATTTATAAATACGCTTCCAGTTCGAGCTAAAATTGATCCACAAATGTCTATTCTTGAATGGATAAAGCAATTTAATTTATCTGTATTAGAATTAAAAGACCATGAGCACACGGCATTAGTTGAAATTCAGCGAAATTGTGAAATTCCATCAAAACAAAATTTATTTGATAGTTTATTTGTTTTTGAAAACTACCCCGCAGACGAATCGTTAATTAATAGTTTTGCAAATCTTAAATTTTCTGAGTTCTCTTCATTTGAACAAACAAACTATCCATTAACAATTGTTTCTGGTCCGGGCACAAGCATTAATGTTGATGCAGCATTTGATCAATCCATAATTTCAGAAACTGCAATTAGCTTATT
>JBGSKB010000161.1:0-4309 GCA_041741395.1 Melioribacteraceae bacterium | reverse complement strand
ATGATCTGTAATTGCTGTCACAACTTCTCGTACTGTTTTTTTCTCCGCCTCAGTTTCAGTAACTAAATCATAATATATTCCATAAAAGAAATAATGACCGGCTAATTCATCAGAACTTGTGTCACATTTCCATAAATATTTTCCATCTTTACTTTTGGGAAATCTTGGTAAAATATCTTTCCAGAATGGATCTTCCTGCTGTTTTTTAATATTATACTCTTGATTATATTGTTCATTAACCGGCTCATACCAATCAATTGGAATAATAACTCTTGCTGGAAATCCTTCTTCATGAGTAATATCAACTAACCATTTACAAGCTTCAAAACTTCGTTTGGCTAATTTCTTAGCCTCTTTACTTTTTGTAACGCCATATCTAAAAGCTTGAGCTGCACCATACATAGCTGTGTACATTCCATCATTATCAGAAATATCATATTTCCAAGAATTTATATCATAACGTTCAGTTAATTTATTCTGTGCAATAAACCCATTTCTGTTATGACGTTCTTCAACTTGTGAAGTAAAATAATCTGCTTTATCTTCCAGACTAATTTTCTTGAATTCAATTTTGCTCACACCATTTGAAGTTGCGAACCAAACAGTATTTTCATTTTGAATTTTAATGTCATTTATATAATCATCCGGAAACCATCTTCTGCTGAAACGATAATAAAAATTTTCTCCATCTGTTCTAATTGCACCTTTTTTTGTTCCAAACCAAACTTCACCATTATCTGATTTTGCAATGCAAGTAAAATCTTTATACGGAAGTCCTTCTTTTCCGGTAAACAATTTCCATTTGTTATTCTCTAAAAAACCAATTCCTTCATTTGATCCAAACCATAATCTATTTTTTGCATCAACTATTAGCACATTCACATTCGAAAGTTTCCAGCTATAATTTTTATCGTTAGGAAATAATTCAATCCAGTCTTCATCATTTTCGCTTTTAATAAACAATCCGTTATTTGTTCCAATTACTTCAGAATTATTAAAATTTACACATGATAAGATCGCATTGCTATAATTCGGCAATTTCATTTTACATTCAAATTCATTATCCTTCGATTTGAAAGATGATTGTTTCCAATTTTTGCCATCAAAGATATATTCATTATCAATAGAAAAAGCGGTTACATTTTTATTTTCCCCGAAATTGATTCGTAAAATATTTTTTTCCGCCAATCCATTTTTTTCTGTAAAAACACTTGCAACTTCTTGATAAAAAAAATCAGTACTTTTGATTTGCGCAAGCAAAACTGAATTTACAAATACCAGATAAAAAAATATTTTCATTTTGTCCTTTCTAAATAATGGTTGAACTTTCACTCATTTTTTCCGAAGAACCATTTAATGCAATATTAATTTTTTGTAAAATCTGAATTTAATTTTCTTAATAATATTTCAGTTAGCCAACTAAAGAAATTGTGTGAGACAAATTGAATATTCAACAAAATTACTAACTTTAAAAACTATATAAATATTGCTTTTTTAGTTTAGTAAATCGATTTTCTTACTTAAATTATGAATTATAATTTGCTTTTACAAATTAATATGATTTTTAAGAAATAGATTTGAAAAAAAATATTTAAGAAAATGTTAGTATGCTTTTTTTTAGCGAAGATTAATGTATTGAGCAAATGAACAAAGAATATTTTTACAGTTATTTGAAATTTGTAAATATTTATAATATTGATTTTATCAAGGATAAAATTTCAGTAAATTTGTTTGTCTTATGATTAAAATCATTCATCATAAAATAAGAGAAAGCCAATGAAATCAATGTATATTTTATTTTTAGCGCTATGTTTACTTTTAATAAATTGTACTGTAAAAGTAAAAATTTTACAAGTCCCTGGTAAAGATGAATTCTGTAAAATTGATACTAATGGTGGTATATCAGTTCTTCCAAGCGGACGTTATGCAACACCTGCTGGTGAATTTTTAAGAATAACACACGACCCTTACGGCTTATCAATTTCACCGGATGGAAATAAAGCAGTTACACTTCACAACGGAGTATTTACAATTATTGAACTCAATACATTAAAAGCTACTAGAATTCCTAGTTATGACAAAAAAATAAAATCTCCTTTGTCAAGGGGCTCATTCCTTGGTGTTGCATTTTCTGCGGATTCCAAAAATGTTTTTTTAAGTGGCGGAGACAATGGAGCAATAATTGTATATGATGTTACTAAATTAGAAAAAGTTGATTCAATTAGTTTAAATGGAATTGTTGGTGACATTGATTATCAAGATAGTTTTACATCGGATTTATTATTGAACGAAGACAATAATGAATTACTTGTACTTGATAGAGGAAATTTTAGAATGGTTAGAATTGATTTGAACAATCGTAAAATTTCTGCTTCAATAAATGTTGGTCGTCAACCATTTGGAATTGCTATTAGTCCGGATAAAAAACAAGCATTTGTGGCAAATGTGGGTGTGTATTCATATCCAGTAATTGATGGAGCAACACCGGGAAATATAGATTCACTAATGATTTCACATCATCCTTATGGTGATAATACAAAAGAATCAATTGAGGGAACTGTAGTAGAAGGAAGAAAAATTCCAGGTTTGGGAAGCCCGCTTCATCCGGATGCAATGAGTGTTTTTACAATCGACCTAAGTACTAATAAAGTTATTCATAAATTTAAAACTGGTTACCAGATTGGGCAAACTGTGGAAGACGCAGAAGTTGTTGGCGGTGCAAGTCCAAATTCGATTGTAGTTGGTAAAAAATATGCATACATAACAAATGCAACAAATGATAATGTAGCAATTATAGATTATGAAAAACAAGAAATAGTAGACCACATTCCAATTAAAATTGATGAACGTATTGATAAATATCGTGGTTCTTTGCCATTTGGAATTACAATGAGCAAAGATGAAAATACTTTGTATGTTGCACTTTTGGGATTTAATGCCGTTGCTGTAATTGACATTCCCTCAAAAACTACAAAAGGATTGATTCCATCCGGATGGGGTCCAACAAGAGTTGAACTTTCAAAAGATGAAAATTTTCTTTATGTAATTAGTTGCCGTGGTTTAGGCGCTGGTCCAAATGGTGGAGATGGTTTTATAAGTCCAATTCAAGGGAATTATGTTGGGGATATTCAATTGGGAAGTTTTCAGAAAATTAAAATGCCGACCGAATCTGAATTAGCAGATTTTACTAAATTAGCAATTGAAAACACATTTATTGAAACTACAATTGTTGATGATGTGAAAAATCCTTTACCACCTTTACCTGGTTTGCGTCAAAGTCCAATTAAACATGTTGTTTACATCACTAAAGAAAATAGGACTTATGATGAAGTTTTTGGTCAATTAAAAAATGCTTCCGGCGACAGTACATTAGCTAGATTCGGTATTAATAATGAATATACACTTCCCGAAGAATATCGTGAAAAATTTCCAAATCTAAAAATTTCTCCTAATCATATTAAAGCTGCAAAACAGTTTGCATTTTCAGATAATTATTACTGTGATAGCGATGCATCGGTACATGGACATCATTGGTTGGTTGGCGTTATTCCAAATGAATGGGTTGAATCTAATGCTAGCACTAGCAAAACTTTTATGACTTTTTCCAAAGCTCCAGGACGCCGTTTTCCAGCAACAATCGGTAGTGTAGATCCGGAGGATTATTCAGAAATTGGCGGCATTTGGGAAGCATTAGAAAGACAAAATGTGGAGTTTTATAATTTTGGTCAAGGGAATGAAACTGGCTCCGTAAGAGAAGAATGGTATGATACTAATACTGGCGCTGCCCATGGAGTTATGGTTCCAATGCAGAATGCTCTATTTAAAAGAACAAGCCACAATTATGCTGGTTATAATACAAATATCCCTGATCAATATAGGATGGATCAATTTGAAAATGAATTTACAAAAAAATGGATTGAGGGAAATGAAGAAATGCCACCTTTAGTTACTGTGATGATTCCCAATGATCATGGTGCTGGTGTTAGACCAGAAGATGGATATTTTTATCCTCAATCTTTTATGGTAGATAACGATCTTGCTGTCGGAAGAATTCTCCACTTTTTATCACGAACAAAATACTGGAAAGATATGCTTGTCATAATTACAGAAGATGATCCTCAAGGTGGAGTTGATCATATTGATGCACATAGATCAATTCTTTTAATGGCTGGACCTTATGTAAAAAAAGGATTTGTTTCTCATACGCATGCTAATTTTGGATCGATTTTAAAAACTATTTACAATATTTTAAATGTGCCTTATGTAAATCACTTTGATGTAACTGCCTCTTTGTTACAAGATTTTTTTA
>JBGSKB010000160.1:0-3819 GCA_041741395.1 Melioribacteraceae bacterium | reverse complement strand
GTGCATTTAATTAAAAGTTTTTTAACTTACGAGGTTTTTACTTGCCCGCCGTGGCGGGAAACCTCTTAGATTTTAAAAGTTAATTTTCATCCAACTCTTGATGTTTTAATAATTGATCTTTATAATTTAGTAGAAGTTCTTCTATTGGATTATATTCTTCAAATTGCATTATTTGTTGTTTAATTTTTGAAGCTCCATAAAGACCTTTTAAATATCCAGAATAGTATTTTCTAAATGGAATAATTGCTCTTTCTCTAATTGTGATTTCATATTTTAAGTGGCGTAGTGCAGTTGAAATTCTTTCCTCAACATCAACAATTTTTGATACAAAACCATTTTCAAAAATTTCTTTAATTTCTCTAAAAATCCAAGGATGATAAATTGCTCCACGCGCAATCATAAATCCATCAGCATTTGTAACTTCTTTAGCTCTCAATGCATCTTCAGCAGAGATAATTCCGCCATTAACAACTACCGGAATTTTTACAACTTCTTTAATTTTAGGAATCCAATGCCAAGCCGGATCTCCATCATGTCCTTGAACTCTTGTTCGGCAATGAATTGTTAAACCTTGAACTCCCACATCTTCCAATCTTTTTGCAACATCAAGAATCTCAATTGAATTTTCATCCCAGCCCAATCTTGTTTTTACTGTTACTGGAATTTTAACTGCATCAACAATTTCTTTTGCCATTTTTTGCATATAAGGAGGATCTTTAAGCAAGCCAGCTCCAGCTCCGCGATTTGCAACTTTTTTTACCCAGCATCCGGCATTTATATCAATTATTTCCGGATTTTCTTGCTCGGCAATTTTTGCAGCTTCACGCATTGCAATTATTTCACCGCCGTAAATCTGAATTCCAACCGGTCTTTCTTCATTTGTTATTTTTAATTTTTCATGAGTTTTTTTATTATCTCTAATTAAGCCGTCGGAATTCACAAATTCTGTGTAAACAATATCTGCTCCCAATTCTTTGCACAATTTTCTAAATGCAATACTTGTAACATCTTCCATTGGGGCAAGAAGTAAAGGATTATTTAACTCTATTTTTCCAACTTTAAACATTTGAATAGACTTTATATTTTTTTGATTTCAAGAAATAAAATGAAATTATTAATGTTACAAATGTAAAAATTCCGCCGGTCAAAAATGGAAATTCATAACCTAAATAATCGAATGCAAATCCGCCCCAAATTGGTCCTAAAACTCTTGCCATTGCTGAAATTGATTGATTCAATCCTAATAACCTTCCTTGATTTTCTTGATTTATTTCTTTAGAAATTAATCCTAAAATTATTGGCTGCAAACTTCCAGTACCAAAAGATGAAATTGCAGAAATTATTGCAACTCCGATAAAGTTATATCCAAAAGGTAAACCTCCAATTCCAATAATCATAAAAATCATACTTACAAGAAGTAATGTTTCATCCTTAAAATACTTTAACAAATACCTCAGCAAACCGCTTTGCACAAAGGCGCTTGCTAATCCCATTATTGTATATAACAAACCAATTTGTCTATCATTTAAATTATAAACTTTGTATCCTAAAAGTGCAAAAGTTCCGTAAATATTTGCCATTGAAAAAACAATTACGAAATAAATCATTACAAAAAATGCCAACCTTTTTTGTGAAAATAATTCTTGAAAAACATTTATTGATAATAATCTTTGTCTTTTTTGAGGTTCAATTTTATTTTTAACAAGTGATTCTTTCAAAAAGAACACAGCAAAAATAAAAGCTGTAAATGAAAATCCTGCAGCTACATAACCAACAACTTCATATCCATAATGTGCTAAAAATCCACCTAACATTGGTCCAAATACAAATCCTAATGCAAATGCTGTTCCGATGATCCCCATTCCTTTTGTTCTATCTTTGGTTTCAGTAATATCTGCAATATAAGCTTGAGCTGCAGAAATATTGCTTCCACCAAGTCCGGCAATAATTCTTGAAATTAAAAGCATTATAAATGAATGTGAAAAACTAAAAATTATATACGAAACTGCAGTTAATAAAAGTGATGCCAGAATTATTGGTCGTCTACCGATTGTATCCGAATAATTTCCAACAATTGGATTAAAAATAAATTGCATGAACGAAAATGCCGCAACAAGAATTCCAATTTCAAAATCAGAAATAAAAAGAATTTTACTTGCAAATGTTGGCAAAATTGGAATTAATAATCCAAATCCTAAAAGATCAATAAAAACTGTAATGAATATAATTGTTAAAGAAGTTTTTTTATTCATAATTAAAATTTCAAAGTATCAATACTAGCTGAATTATTTTTTGAAGTAAATAATTCAATTGTATCAAAGTATGATCTTTTCATGCTGTCAACATCGGCAGAAGTTAAAAAATTATAATTTATTGTATCATTAAAATTTTGCGATTGTAAAATTCTATATTCTTTTTTGCCTTCAATTTTTCCTTTAAATATCCAAATTGGTAAAAAACTAATATTAGAAATAAAAACCGAATCTGTAAAAATATTTTTTGTAATATCAAAATTAAAAATTAATCCGCCGTCAGAATAACGCCATCTTTGGTTTGAAATAAAATTTCCCAAAGAAAAAGTTACAAATCCGCTATCTAAATTTGCGTTGTTAGATTTAAATTTTTCAAATTGCTGAACAACATGCGGATGGCTTGCAAGAATAATATCAGCACCAAATTTAATTGTTTGGTTTGTTATTCGTCTTTGATACGAACTTACTTTTTTCCAATATTCATTTCCAAAATGGAAATAAACAATTATCAAATCTGCATTTTTATTTTGTAAACTTTTTATATCATTTTTAATTTTTATTGTATCAATGTGATTAACAACTTTTTGCGGATTTGTATTTGAACTCTTATAATTCGTTCCGTAAGTGTATGAAAGAATCCCGAACCTTAAACCTTTCCGAACAAAAAAATTATAATTTTCCGAAGAATCTTCCGGTATTGTTGTTCCAATTGGAACAATATTAACTTTTTTTAATTCATCAATAGTTCTTTTTATTCCATCAATTCCTTGATCATTTGCATGATTATTTGCTGTGAATAAAAAATCAAATCCCGCAAATTTTAATGCTTCGGCTAATTCATTTGGTGTATTAAAAAATGGGTAACCGGAATAATTTTTAGAATTTCCTGCAAGTACAGTTTCTAAATTTCCGAACAAAATATCTTTTTGAACGAGATAATCTTTAACGTAATTAAACACCGGTTTGAAATCAAAACTATCCTTTTCAACTTTTGCGGAATTATATTGAGTTGAATGACACATAATATCGCCAACACAAGAAAATGAAACAGTAACAGTTGAATCAATTTTTTCTTCAACTTTTACTGGCTCATGTTCAATAAAACTTGGATTTGCAACCCAATAAAAAGTAATTAAAACTAACGCTGGCAGCAAGAAATATTTAATTTTCATATTTAAAAATAAGGCTGTCCATTAAAAAATAAACAGCCTTAATAAATTGTCCTTTATAAATTAAAAAAGTTTTAAGCTTTCTTTTCTAATTTTTTTGATTGAACTTCATTTCTCATATCTTGAGCCATTTTCTTTAATTCGCTTAAAGCTTTACGAACTCTAGTTCCAGCTGCTGATTGTCCTTTTGCATAGAATTTTTCAACATCTGTTTCCATATTTTTAACAAATTCTACTATTTGTGTGTACTTATCGCTCATTTTTTTCTCCTTTTATTTGGTTAATAATGTATTATATAGAATTTTCTAGAATAATTTCCGCAATATCTTTTACATCTACTTCTTCTTGTTTTTCAAAGGCTTTTACGCCGTCTGTCAACATTGTCATACAAAACGGAC
>JBGSKB010000159.1:0-5955 GCA_041741395.1 Melioribacteraceae bacterium | reverse complement strand
TGAATTTTCAGAATTATTTTCTGTTTCTTCCAAAACAATTACTGAATCTTCAAGTTTTACTTCGGGAATTTCTTCATTTATAATTTCATCAGAAAATTCTTCTAAATCATCATCATCAAAAATCATTTCTTCATTTTCTGCTTCCATAATTTCATCAATATCGTTATCCAATTTATCAATTGTTATTTCTTTTGAAGCTTCATTTTCTACATTTGAAATTGAAATTGGTTTTGCAAGATTTATTTGATCATAAATATCTTTACTTTTTTCAACATTGTTGGGAATTATTAACGCGGCAACATTCATATTTTCCAAATTTAAATTTGTAACTTTTGCAAAAATTACATCGTTTAATTTTTGTGAAAGTCTCAATGTTATTGATGATAATCCTAAATTATTATTTTCAAAACTTTTTGGCGAATTATATAGTTCCAAAATATTATTTAGCAAATTATTGGAAATTCCAGAAATTTTATCTTTTGCAGAAATTATTAAACTATCTTCAGTTGAATGAAATGAAATATGAAGAAACCAAAATTATTTTCGAAGGACCCGAAATTATTAATGAAATTGATGAAAGAATAATTGAGGATTTTAGCGAAGAAGAAATCTTAGAAAAAGAAAGTAATGTTGTAATTGAAGAACAAACTATAATCAGCAAATTTAACATTTCGGAAGTTTCGTGTTTATTTATTGACGATTCAATTGATTCGCAATTATTATTTAAATCACAGTTGTATGATTTAAAACATTTGAGCATGGCATCTAATTTAATTGAAGCTTTGCCGCTTTTAGAAAAATTTACATTTGATATAATTTTGGTTGATATAAATCTTAATCATAAGTTTAATGGTTTTGATGCGCTTAAAATTATTCGCCAATTTAATGATTATAAAACCACACCAATTGCTGCATTAACTGCATATCCTTTTGAAGGCGATAGGGAAAAATTCTTAATGTTTGGATTTACAGATTATTTTGTAAAACCGCTTTTAAGAGATAAATTGCTAAAATCCTTTGAAGAAATTCTCTCATAAGAATTTATAAAACTAATCTTTTTTAATTCCACAAAATTTAACAGAAAATATCTGCAAAGGTAAAATTGTAAATCCCAATTTTATTCTTGACAAACCAATTCTGTATTTGTAAATTATACCATACAAATGTATGGTATTTTTGTAAATACAAAATAAAGCAAAATTAAGAGTAAGATTAAGAAAAAGTAAAAATCTTTGAAAAATTAAAATTGTTCAAAAACAGACAAAGTAAGAATCTTTTAATAATAACAAAATTAATTACCTAAAGAAAATTTTTTCACTCTTTAATTTCTTAATCATACTCTTGATCTTAATCTTCTTTTTCTGTGACTAACCAGCCGAAGGTGTGCTTATGCCAAAAGAATTAACAAAAACTCAGCAAAGAATTTTAGAATTTTTAACGGAATCTAAATCAAAAGGTTTTATGCCTACGCTTGCAGAAATTGCAAAAAAATTTGGATATAATAATCGTTCAACAGTTCAACAGCATTTGCAAGCAATTGAGAAGAAAGGTTACATAAAACGTAATTCAAAATTATCAAGAAGAATTGAACTTTTGCTGGAAGATAAATTTTTTATTCCAAAACCAATACTTGGTGAAGTTGCCGCCGGAAATCCGTTAACAATTTATCCCGATGCAATTGATACAATTGAACTTCCCACAATTGCGCACATGCCGAATGATTCATTTCTGCTTCGTGTAAAAGGTGATAGCTTAAAAGATGCCTACATTTTTAGTGGCGATGTAGTTATTGTAAATCCAAATTTAGAACCCGTCAACGGAAAAATTGTTGTTGCAATTTTGGATGATGCAGCAGTGGTAAAAAGATTTTTTAAGAAGTCAAATTCAATTGAGCTTCATTCGGAAAATCCGGAATATCAGCCAATAATTATCAAAAAATCCTATGGTAATTTTAAGATTGTTGGAATTGTTGTTGGAATTTACAGAAACATGGAAACAATAGCGGGGTGATTTTATATAAAAATAAATATAGAATAAAATCATTAAGATTGACAAATTGGGATTATTCAAATTTTGGATATTATTATATTACAATTTGTACAGAAGAGAAGGAAGAATATTTCGGCAAAATAGAAAATGGAAAAATGATATTAAATGAATTAGGAAAAATTGCATATAATGAATGGTTAAAAATTAAAGAAATACGAAATGGCGTAGATTTAGATGAATTTATAATTATGCCGAATCATTTACATGGAATAATTGTAATCACAAATGATCATTTTAATATTAATGATATCAATAATAATGATGAAAATAATAACAATGTAGAGACGCTTGGCCATGCATCTCTACAACTGCCACAGATTAAACAAAATTTATCAAATATTATTCGCGGGTTTAAAGGTTCCGTTACAAACAAAATTCGTACATCAATAAATAAACAATTTGCATGGCAAACACGATTTTACGAGCACATAATCAGAAATGAAAAATCATTATATGAAATTCATAAATACATAAAATTAAATTCGTTGAAATGGGAAATTGATAAAGAAAATTCCAATAAGAATTGATAGGTTTGTGAAAAAAACTTTGTGTTTATCCGCCTTTGGCGGGATCTTTGTGGTTAAAAAAAGAGACTATAATGAAAACTAAATTTGTTACGTATTTAAAATCTCCAATTGGACAAATAAAACTTACCGCCGAAGAAAATTATATTACTTCTATTCTTTTCGTTTTTGACGATACAGAAATGGAAGCGGAAAATATAAATCCGGTTTTAACACAATGCAAAAAAGAACTTGCCGAATATTTTGTTGGAAAAAGAAATGTGTTTAATGTTCCAATAAAACAAGAAGGTACGGAATTTCAACAAAAAGTTTGGAGCGAATTAATAAAAATTCCTTATGCAAAAACAGTATCTTACAATTTTATTGCAGAAGCTTTGGGTGATAAAAAATCAATTAGAGCAGTTGGAGCTGCAAACGGAAGAAACCAAATATCTATTATTGTTCCGTGCCACAGAGTAATTGGAAGTGACGGAAATCTTACCGGATATGCAGGAGGATTGTGGAGGAAGAAATGGCTGCTCAATCATGAAAAAGAATTTTCCGGCGAAGAAAAACAAATGGAGATGTTTTAAAAACTCAACCTCAAAGAGCACTAAGAAAAAGATTCATAAAGAATATTAACTTTGTGTCTTTTGTGAATAATCTTTGAGTACTTTGTGGTTTATCTTTTTCTCCAAGCTCTAATATTCTTATATTTTTATTCCATTTATTTGAATTTATATGTACTTCCAAACAGAAATAACACTAAAACCAAAGAATCGCGGATTTCACATAATAACTCACGAAATTGAAAATGCAATTCCGGAAATAAACAATATAAAAATTGGGTTGGCAAATATTTTTATTCAGCATACATCCGCTTCATTAACAATAAACGAAAATGTTTCACCGGATGTTCGCAGAGATATGGAAAAGTATTTTAATAATATTGTTCCAGAAAATATATCCTATTTTGAACATACTTATGAAGGTGCAGATGACATGCCAGCTCATATCAAATCTTCTTTGCTTGGACCGTCACTTACAATTCCAATTAAAAACGGGAAATTGAATTTAGGCACTTGGCAAGGGATTTATCTTGGCGAGCATAGAGATTACGGCGGATCAAGAAAAATTGTAATTACAATAATCGGTGAATAATTTTAGTATAATATTTATTTAAAGCTATATTTTATTTTTTTCTAAACCATATCTATTCACATAATATTATTTAACAAACTAATTTACCCACAAGGAGGATTTACTATGAAAGAAGGATTAATTGAACAACTAAAAACTCAAGAAACATTTTTTATGAACACAATAAGCTGTTTAACTGAAGCAGACTCTAGCTTTAAACCAAAAGAAGAAATGTACACCGTTGCTCAGCATGTGGGACATGCAGCAGAAACAATCGATTGGTTTTTGGAAGGTGCATTTGGTGAAAAAGGATTTAACATGAGTTTTGATGGTTATGAAGAAAGGATGAAAAAATATACTTCGTTTGAAAAATGTGTTCAGCAGTTAAAAGATGCCACTGCAAATGGAATTGAAAAAATAAAATTAACTCCGGATACAGAATTAATGGCGCCAATTACGGCGGAAATAATGACCGGCGCACCAAAGATGGCAGTCGTTGGAGCAATAGGTGATCACACTGCGCATCATCGTGGAGCATTAGCAGTTTATGCAAGATTATTAGGCAAAAAACCCAAAATGCCTTACGGAGATATGTAATTATTTCTATCTGTGCAAATCTGTGCATGCCCGTCTTCGACGTGGTTATCTGCGTTCTATTAGGTAAATTTACGTTATGCAATCTCCAAAACTTTACGTTGGTACAGCCGGCTGGTCTTATAAAGATTGGGTGCCAAATTTTTATCCGTGAGATCAATCCAAAGAACTTAGCTGTCTTACTTATTACTCGCGCTACTTTAACATGGTGGAAGTCAACTCAACATACTACACGTATTTGGCTCCGGGCATTGTTAATGGCTGGCTTCGACAAACAGAAAACTCTGACGAATTTTTATTTACCGTAAAACTTCATCAAGATTTCACACACAAACGCCAATACGGTGATGAACAAATAAAAGCAGTTCAACAAAATCTTAACATTCTGAAAAATGCAGAACGTCTTGGCGGATTGCTGCTTCAGTTTCCGTACTCGTTTGATTTTAATAATGCCAATGTCGATTACTTACGCGAGCTTATTCAAAAGTTTGAGGGATATGAAAAATTGGTGGAAGTACGACACAAATCGTGGAACAATAAAAATGCAAAGACAATAACATTTTGCACAATTGATCAGCCGCAAATTGGAGAAGCAATTGAGTTTAAGCCAATTGTAGGAAATAATTCTGCATATGTTCGCTTTCACGGAAGAAACGAAGAAGCTTGGAGAAAATCGTTAAACAATTATGGTAAAAAGCAGACTTACGAAGAACAAAGCGCACGTTATGAATATTTGTATTCTCCGGGAGAGCTTACAGAAATTGATCAAAAGTTAAAAGAGATTTACGATAAGGTAAATAAAATTTTTATTGTTATGAATAATCATCCGCATGGAGATGCTGTTGCAAATGCCTTTGAACTGATTCACCTATTGAAAGAAAGATCAAAAATAAAAATGCCACCAACAATTATAAAAGCTTACCCGAGGTTAAAGGAGATTGCAGTAAACTAAAATATTATAAAATTATTTTAACAAAATTAATTGGTTGTTTATCTCTTCTTGTAATAACGTGAACTTATTTTGTACATAAAACTCTCTCTCTACTTTTTCAAGTAAGGAACCAAGAGTTACTTTAAAGTCTCTGGGTTTAAAACTTTTAATTATTTCCAATATTTGAGTGAGTTTATCTACATTTGATGGTAATTTCTCTCCACGCATTATAAGAAACTGAATGTCATAAATATCTCGAATAATTTTTCTGGAAAGAGCTGCTTCAATTTTATTATTCATCATTTGTGAAAGAGTTAATCCATTTACTAATATTTGTTTGTTAGAAAATTTTGAATAAGCTATTTTCTTTTCCCAATCAAAGTTAGATTGTTCTTTTCGGATTTCAATTTTTAAACTTCTTTTAACATTAGAAGATCTAAATTGAAATAGAAGAGTATTATGTTTATTCGCAGAATCTAGTAAAGAATATTTTTCTGATAAAGCTGTCTTTAGCTTTTTAAATATTATTTTAGAATCAACAGATTCATCTAGCCAGAAATCTAAATCTGTGGAATATCTATTTAGGTTATGGCAAAGTCTAAGCAATGTTCCGCCGCCAAAGTAGAGATAATCAATAATTTTAATACTGTTTAGCAGTTCTAATACGTCAATTTCTAATTTTTCCAGATCTTGTAAGTCTTGCATAATTTTTCCCAAAATAGAATAGTTTTTTTATTA
>JBGSKB010000158.1:0-5133 GCA_041741395.1 Melioribacteraceae bacterium | reverse complement strand
TGAAACTGGTATTGAATCAGTAACATCTGCAAATTTCAAACTTGATGATAATTTATTTTATACAGGTGAGTTAAGATTATTTGGTGCATTTGATGCAATGGATATTTGGGATGTAAGATTTGATAATATTCTTACTGCTCAGGTTACAAAATTAGTTAATGTTAATTTTAATGTATTACTTATTTACGATGAGGACCAGATTAAAAGAACTCAGATGAAAGAAGCTTTACAAATTGGAATTGCATACGCATTATTTTAATCAAAACAAAAAAGGAGAATAACCATGAGTATGATGAAAGAATTTAAAGAATTTGCAATGCGCGGCAACGTAATTGATATGGCAGTAGGTATCGTAATTGGCGGTGCATTTGGAAAAATTATTAACTCTTTAGTACAAGATGTTATTATGCCTCCAATTGGTGTTTTACTTGGCGGAGTTGATTTTTCAAAAATGGGAGTTGTAGTAAAAGAAGCTTCAGAAACTGCTGAAGCAGTAGTTTTAAAATATGGTACATTTTTAAACACTATTGTTGAATTTGTAATTGTTGCATTCGCTATATTTATAGTGGTAAAAGCTATGAACGCAATGAAGAAAAAAGAAGAAGCAATACCGGCTGCTCCTCCAGCACCAACAAAAGAAGAAACACTTTTAGCTGAAATTAGGGATCTTCTAAAGAATAAATAAAAAGGCAACCAAAATGCATAATAGAATATTTAATTTAATTTTGTGTAATCTAATTTTCCTAACATTTACCAGTAGCTTTGCACAATTAAATGATTATCCAATTAAAATTGGAATTCATGCATCTGGTTTATTACCTGAAACAGATTTTAAAAATGATGATCTTAAATTATCTTTTCTCGGTCGTGCTTTTTTACGCTTTAAAGTGATTGATCTAATCGATATTGAAGCCGGTGCCGGATACGCAAGACTTGCCGGAGAAGATAGTAAAAATAATTATTGGGAAACTTCATTAATTCCAGCGGACTTGAGATTAATCTTAAGTCCGTTTAATTCAAAATCTGTAAGCCCTTATGCTTACGGAGGTATTGGATATGTAAAATGGAATGTTGAAGACAAACCAAGTGAACTCATTGGTTCAACAAAAGAAGACGGTGCTGATTTATATGCTCCAATTGGACTTGGGATTGAAATGAAATTATCCAATTCTTTATTACTTGATCTTTCCGGCGGATATAATCAAATTTTTTCTGATTATATAAATTATGTTAAAGGTGGAGATTTTAATGATGGATTCTGGAATTTAGGAATAGGACTAATTTTTACTGGTGAGGGCGGAAGTTCGGATTCAGATTTAGATGGTTTAACAAAAGATCAAGAATTAGAGTTAGGAACAAATCCGGATATTGCAGATTCAGATGGTGATGGCTTAACAGATGGATTAGAATTTAATCAATATAAAACTGATCCATTGAATACAGATAGTGACGGAGATGGTTTAACTGATAATGATGAAATTAAAAATTACACTACAAATCCAAATATTATTGATACAGATAAAGATGGATTAACAGACGGTGATGAAATTTATAAGCATCAAACAGATCCTTTACGTGAAGATTCTGATATTGATGGAATTAAGGATAAAATTGAATTAGATGAATTTAAAACCAATCCTACAAATTCCGATACAGATAAAGATGGATTAAAAGATGGTGATGAAATTCACAAATATAAAACTGATCCAACTAAACAAGATACAGATGGCGATAGAATTTTTGACGGTGATGAAATATTCAAATATAACACAAACCCTTCAAAGGCAGATACAGATTCTGGCTCCGTGAATGATAAAGTAGAAATTGATAGAAAAACAAATCCACTAAATCCTGAAGATGATGTAGTTCTTGATATTGCTGCTCCTGTTATTTTGGAAGGTGTTACTTATGAAACCGGAAGTGCAGAACTTACTCCGGAAAGTGAAAAAATGCTTTTGCGAGTTTTAAACACACTTAATATTTATCCGGAAATAAAAGTTGAAATTCGTGGTTATACAGATAACGTAGGAAGTGCATCAAAAAACTTAAAACTATCTCAACAAAGAGCTAATTCTGTAAGATACTGGTTAATTAATAAAGGTGTTCTTCAAGATCGTGTAATATCAAAGGGGTTTGGAAAAGAAAATCCAATTGCTGATAATAATACACCTGAGGGAAAAAGATTAAATAGAAGAATTGAATTCGTAAAAATTAACTAACAAAAACCTACCAACAATTCTAAACTCCTATTGTTTGATAATAATAGGAGTTTTTTATTAAATAAAAATCCACGCAAATCCGAATATACCTCATGCGAATAAAAATTTTATATATTTTTTTAATATTTACAAATCTTAACTTCGGTCAGCTTAATGAATATTTAATAAAATATGGAACTCAAGGAAATTTATTAATTCCGGATAGTGAATACAAAAATGATGCTTATATTTTATCATTGCTTGGAAGAGGTTTTATTAAATACGAATTAGCTCCAAGTTGGGAAAGTGAAGTTGGAGTTGGCTTCGGAAATCTTTCCGGTGTTGATTTTCTAAAAGAAAAATGGGAAACAAATTTAATACCTTTAGATTTTAGAATTAATTTTAGTCCATTTACATCACAAGTTTATAGCCCGTACATTTTTGGCGGAATTGGTTTACTGCGCTGGAATGTTACAAATCTTCCATCAAATGAAATTATCAAAAAAAACGGATGGGATTTGCTCATACCTTTTGGTGCTGGAATTGAATTTTCAATAAACAGTAATTTAATAATTGATTTTTCGGGAAGCTACAATTTTACATCGACTGACAATCTAAATAATTACAATAACAATAAATACAAAGACGGATTTTATACTTTTGGTTTTGGATTTGCATTTGTCGAAGGTGGAAATTTGTCCGATTCAGACGGCGATGGAATTATTACAAAATTAGAAGAAGAAATTGGAACTGATCCAAATAAGTTTGATACTGATTTGGATGGTTTATCAGATGGTGATGAGATATTTTTGTATAAAACAGATCCTTTAAATATTGATTCCGATAATGATAAATTAACTGATTTTGAAGAAATAAAAATTTTCCATTCTGATCCAAACTCAAAAGATTCTGATGGAGATGATATTTTAGATTTTGATGAAATTGATCAATTCACAACAAATCCTAATTTAAAAGATACTGACCAAGATGAACTAAGTGATGGTTACGAAGTTTATAAGTACAATACAAACCCAACTATGAATGATACTGATAATGATGGACTGAATGACAAAGAAGAAATTTTTACAACGAAAACAGATCCAAATAAATTTGATACTGATGAAGACGGAGTTTCTGATGCAATTGAAGTAAAAACATTAAAGACAAATCCATTAGTAAAGGATAATCATAAAAATTTTTTAAACTTACAAAATGATAATAATACTAAACCTAATTCATCGTTTGAAAATTTGAATTCGGAAAAACCAGTTATTCTTCAAGGTGTACAATTTCTCATTGGCTCTGCAGAAATAAATACTGTCCCAGAAAATATTTTACAGGAAATTTTAAAAGTTCTGAATGATAATCCAGATTTAAAAATTGAAATCCGCGGCTACACTGATAATATTGGAGATTCAAATTATAACTTAAAACTTTCCGAAAATCGTGCGGAAACTGTTAAAAATTGGTTTGTTAAAAAGGGAATAAATTTAGAGCGTATAAAAACAAAAGGTTTTGGTGAAGAAAATCCAATTGGAGATAATGATACGTTAGAAGGTCAAGAAAAAAATAGAAGAATAGAAATTATTAAGATTAAGTAAATTTCATATACTTATTTATCATTTGAGAAGAAAAATTATATCGTCATTTATTTTATCTGAATTTATGGAATTAATTTGAGTTTCAATTTTTCGCGGAATTGATTTAAGCTTAATTTTCTCCAACTGTTTTTCATCTATGTAAATTGAGTAATTTCCGGGAGCCAATCCATAATGATAAAAACTTCCATCACTCATTGATTTTATTTTAATTAATTCATCGGAGTTATCTTTCTTTAATAAAACATTAATTCCTTCTATTGGAATTTTTTCATTTTCAACAATTTTAAAAACACTTCCATTAATTACTGCTGCTTCATAAAATGGAATATTAATTTCTTTATACTGGTTTGGATCAGAAATAAAACTAAATTTATTCATTACCGGAAACCATAACGGATTTTTATTTTTTCTATCAATTAATTTCAAATCATATTTTGTATAAGATTCCAGATCATTTAATATAATTTTTCCATCTTCAACAATTTTTTTATTGCTTACAGAATTCACCGCAATATCCATATCTCTAACTAATTTTTCTTCTGCATCACAAATATTATTATTGTTTTCATCTAAATAAAATCTTATTGCAGATGCTGACCTTCCGACCATTCCCCTATTATGAAAATCGATTTGATTAAAAATACTATTGTAATTTAACGAACCATAAACCGACTGAGAAAATACGGATTTTGAAATATTTGTATTCGATCTTAAAAATGGTAGATCAAAAACAAACCGAAGTTGTGTATCTGTAAATGAAGTTATAAAATTAATGTTATGCGAAATTTGAATTCTGTAATTCTGCAAAAAAGTTGTTGCAAAAGAAATATTGAAACTTTCAAATTTATTTCTGTTTAGATTATAATAAATTCTCGAATCGATAATACTTCCGCCAAAAATATTTGATGGAATATAAAATGAATAATTTAGTCTAAAGTTTAAGTATGATGATTCAAAATCATTTTTTGAAATTTTATAATAATTATATTCCAAAGACGGACTAATATTTTTGTAATCATAAAATGTTCTAATTGAAAAATCATAACGATTTAAATTAGATGTTGCAGTTCTTCTTGCTTTTGCAAAAATGCTTAACATACTTTCATCAAATGAAATTGGTAAAAATATATTTCCGTCAATTTCGTTTTTAATATTTGTCGGATTAAACCTTTTATTATTTTCAAAAAACTTTGTGCCAATATTAAAACTTGCTAAATCACTAAAGATTGAGTTTATTTCAAATTCATAAAATGCATTTGGAGCAATATTAAGATTTGCATTGTAGCCATCCAAAATACGTGCAGATGTTTTTGAATAAATTGATGAACTTTTAA
>JBGSKB010000157.1:0-3046 GCA_041741395.1 Melioribacteraceae bacterium | reverse complement strand
GAAAGTCGAAAGCGCCTAATTTCATTGCTTCAACGGCGATTTTTACATCTGCATAAGCTGTAATCATTATTACCGGAATATGAAAAAATTTCTGTTGAAGAATTTTAAGAATTTCCAATCCATTGTGAGTTGTTAAATAAATATCAAGAAGTACAATATCCGGAGAATATAATTTTACAGATTCCTCAACTTTACCGCCATCCATACACACATCAACATCGTAACCTAATTTGATGAGTACTTTTTTTAATGAAATTACAACAAGATTATCATCATCAACAAGCAATACTTTAGGTTTCATTCTTCCTCACTTTTACGGATTGAATTGAATTGTAAATGTTGTTCCCTTTGTTTCGTTATTTTTAAATTCAAAAGTTGCTTCATGTTCTTCCAAAATAGTTTTGCAAACACTTAATCCAAGTCCCGTTCCATCATCTTTGCTTGTATAAAAATCTTCAAAAATTTCATTTTTCTTTTCATCAATAATTCCAAATCCTTCATCAATTATTTCTACGTTTACTCTTCCATTATTTTCAAAAGAATTTATAAATATTCTTGAACTTGTGTGACTTGCTTCAATAGAGTTCGAAATAATATTCACAAATACTTGTAATATTTTTGTTTCGTTAACTTTTACTTTTGCTAAATTATCTGTCAATCTTAATTGAAAAGCAATATTCTTCTTATTGGCATTGCCTTTGGTAATATGAAGCGATTTTTGAATAATATCATTTATACAAAAATAATTATAATCGTCTTTAGATTTCCGTGAGAATTCAAGTGTTGTATAAATTAATTTATCAATCATATCTGCAGCTTCAAGAGATGAATCAATGCATTCAATTGTTTCTTGATCAAATTTTTCATTATTCATTTTAAGAAATTCTAAATTCAATTTGATAACGGAAAGGGGATTTTTAATTTCGTGAGTTAAGCTAGCAGCTAACTTACCAAGAACTTGAAGTTTGTTTTCATGAACGTTATTTGACAAGGTTAAACCTATTTATTTTCTTTTGAAAAGAATTGATGAAATAAATTTAACTTTTTTTACAAATAAATGTATAGTAATGATGATAAGATTTTAGGTAGGTATAAAAAAGAAGCTGCCTCAAAATTAATTTTTGAATGAAATAGAATATTTAACACCAATTTTTAATTGTCCGCTTAGATTCTATCTCTAAAATTAATTATAAGACAGCTACGTAAAATTACTTTTCTTCAGAAAACTTTTTGATTATTTCATCGGCAACTTTATTTATAACTTCCTCTCGGTTGTAATAACCGCTTTCAATTTTTGTTTTAACTTCAGTCATCAATTGAGAATCTATTCCTTCTGATTTAAGCTTTTTTGCCGCGTCAGAAAGTTCAAGTTTATCAGTTTTCTGCTGAGTTTGCCGACTCGAAGCTTGTTCTTGTTTTTTATACAGTTCTGTGTAACGACTGTAATTATTTCCCACTCCTTTAATATCCACTTTCTACCTCTGATAATTTATTAATTTTTTTTTGTTAACCGTTTTTGCTAATTCTTCGCTTATACTTCTTATATTCTCTTTTTTTACTTCTGCAATACTATCGAATTTTACTGAAATTTGTTTAACCTCGTTGTGAATTGCATCACAAACACCGGCATAATAATCTTTTGTTGAGTTTTCTCTTATTTCTTTTTTCTTTCTATCAATTTGTTTTATATAAGAATTAACATTTTTTAATTTAACTTCAAGATTATCATTAGTAATTGTATTTACTTCTTTTGCAATTAAATTTAGATACTTTCCAATTTCAATAAAATTATTATCAAAATTTTCCATTTTAACCGAATATTCCTAAAATCGAAAGAGAATTCTGTGTTGAATAAATCTGCGATAATTGAAGCTGCATCTGTTCATATTTTTTTCTTAATACTTCAGCATTTTTATCAAGTTGAGTTTCTTTATAATCTATTTTATCATTTAGGTATGAGATTGAACTATCATAATTTTTAACTAAGTTTGAAATTACACCATCATTACTGATATAGGTTTCTACCATATCGTAAAGCTTATTTGCAATACCTTCTTCGGAGTTAAATAAATCTGCCACTTGATCCGGATTAGCTTCTAAAGCTTCAGTAAGTAAATCATCATCTCCAATACTTAAACCAGAAGTTGGATCAAATTCAATTCCAATTTCTGATAGAAAACTATAATTCCCTTCGGCAAGACCATCAACTTTTTGATAAGAAATTGAACCAAATGACTGCATTAAACCTATAGCGGTAGCGTTTCCAACAAAGATTCCTCTTTGTCCGTCTTCATCTGCATAATAGTTGTTTTTTACAAAGGAGTAAGCTTCATTAAAAGAACTAATTAAATCTTCAATATCGGCTTTTGCGGCTTCCATGTTATTTTTTACAATAACATTTACAGTTGGAATTCCGACTTCCATTTCATTTTTAAGAGAAAGTGTCACTTCAGAAATTAAATCATCTATTGTATTTGAACCTCTTACAACAGTTACTCCATTTAAATTTAAAACTGCATCTAATGCGCTTGAAGTAGTTGAGTAACCACCTGTTCCGTCATCAGAAAGTAAACTTCTTGTATTAAAGCTTAAGCCAACTGTATCCAGTGCATTTCCGGTAACATCTTTGATTGTTATGGCATTATCAGAACCGCTTTCAGTTGAAATTACAGATAATTTTGATTCACCATTTTTTGGTGAAAACACTGCTGCAGAAACTGCATCACCTAATGCTTCGTTAATTGCCTCGGCAATAATTTTCATTAATTCTTCTTTTGTTTCAGCACCTTCTAATTCAACATCAATAATTTGATCATAATCTCCGCTTGCAACTTGAAATGAATATGTACCGGCAGACAATCCAGCTAAATCACTAGAGTTTACTGTATCAGACATAACTCTATCATTTTTAGCCAATTGATTAACTCTTATGTTATAAGAGCTTAACGATGCAGTTGAATTTGCAGTTGCAGAAAAATACTCATCGGAGCTAAGTTCTGTTGTTTTACTGGTAAAACAACAGAACTTAGCTCCGATGAGTATTTTT
>JBGSKB010000156.1:0-5856 GCA_041741395.1 Melioribacteraceae bacterium | reverse complement strand
TTTTTTTATAAATTAAATCTTTCTACTTCCTTTTAAAAGTTTTCGCTTCTTTCGATTTATAATTTTATCCATATAATTAAAGTTATAATATCATAAAAACTAATTCCGAACTTATTTCTTGCTCTAATGTAACTTTCATTTTTAAAACTTAGTCTAAATATTTAAAGAATTACTTATAATAAATTGATTTTCATATATCATTAAAATTTTATAGAAAGTTTTAGTACTAATTAATCTTCTGGAGAATGAAATGTATACTCCCATTATTTACTTATTAATTTGCATCCTCATTAGTTGTTTCTCTTTTATTTTTGGTTTAGGTTCTTATGGTCAAGTTTTAGTCCTTATAATGGGTTTGGTTGTTTTTCCTCTTCAGAAATTTGTTCACAAAGACACATTACAAAATCTTGGATTTAGAAAATGTAAGTTTAAAAATATTTTAAAAGGATTCCTTTTACCTATAATAATTCTAGGACTTATTACTCTAATAAATATTTTGATCGGATTGGTAAAAATTCAATCATTAGGTGAAATAAGAAATCCTTTCAATGGTGGTGCGCCAATATCAACATTAATTGATTTTTCACTTTTTCTATTCATAAATTTTGCAATTCTATTCATACTTGAATTTATAACAGAAGAACTTTTATTCAGAGGTTATTTGCTAAATAAACTGACTTTAATTTATGGTGAAATGAAAGGAATATTTATCAGCTCAATAGTTTTTGGATTATGGCATTTACCAATTTCAATCTGGTTGATTGGATTTGATTCTGGTAGAACTTTCATCTACATTTTCAATATGTTTTTGCTTGGAATTGTTCTTGCTTTGTTATTTCAAGAATCAAAAAGTTTAATTCCGGTAGTGATTTTTCATGCTTTATGGAACACGCTTGAGTATAATTTTTTTGGTTTCGCAAATCAAACTGGACTTTTAATGGGAACAAATAGAATAATTTTCGATCCGGAAGAAGGTTTAATTGGCACTTTTACATTATTACTTTTTATAGGATTTTTATATAAAAAAACACTAATCAAAAAAGTAATTACTCAACCTATTTAATTAATGTTAAACTGGTTCTTCATGACTTAAGCAGTGGATTGTTCCCAATCCCCAAACTAAATCGACTGAGTGAATTCCTATAACTTCTCTATCGGGAAAAAACTCTTTAATTATATTTAAAGCAATTCTGTCATTCGGATCGTTAAATGTTGGAACTAAAACTGCATAATTTGAAATATAAAAATTTGCATAACTTGCCGGTAATCTCATTCCCTCAAAAATAATTGGTGATGGCATCGGAAGCTTAACCACATTGGGTTTTGAGCCGTTTTCCAATTTTACATTTTCGAGAATTTCAAAATTTTCTTTTAGATGTTTATAATTTTTATCGGATGAATTTTCTTCGTTACAAATTAATAATGTGTTGGAATTTACAAATCGACAAAGATCATCAACGTGTCCGTGAGTATCGTCTCCGGCAATTCCATTTTTCAACCAAATTACATTTGTAATTTCTAAATATTTTTTAAAAACTTCTTCATAATCATTTTTCGTAAAACCAGGATTTCTAACTTGAATTTTTTCGTCAAGCAGACATTCTTCAGTTGTAAGTAAAGTTCCGTTACTGTTTATATCAATTGCACCGCCTTCCAAAACAACATTCTTGTTTTTGTGAATTGCAGATTCAATTTCAATATTTAATTTATCTGAAAGTAATTTGGGAATTTTTCTATCCAATTTATGATTTGAATATTTTGCCCAACCGTTAAAGGTAAACTCAACTGCTTTTGTTTTATTTCCAACTTTTACAAACGTTGGTGAAGAATCACGCATCCAACCGCGATCTGTTTTTGAAATAATAAAATCAATATTTCCAGAAAATATTTCTGCTCGTGATAAATAATTCTTAACTTTTTCTTGATGATTTTTCGATTGAACAATTATTCTAACAATTTCTCCGCGGGATAAATATTTTACTATCTCCGTGTAAACCCAATGAATTGGCATAAACTTTCCGGGCCAATCTTCTTTTTGGTGAGGCCAGCAAATTACTGTTGATTTATGTTCTTCCCATTCGGCCGGATATCTTAATTTATTGTTCATTAATTATTCATCCAAAAATCTTTTTGTAATTCCTTCGTATGCATCAATTCTTCTATCGCGCAAGAAAGGCCAATTCCGTCTTATAGTTTCAATATGATTTAAATCTATTTCCGCCAATAAAATTTCTTCTTTATCTTCAGAAGCTTGCGCAATAAAAACTCCTTGCGGATCGCAAATAAATGAAAAACCCCAAAATATAAGTCCGGCTTGGTCTTTAACAGTTTGCTCAAATCCAATTCTATTTGCAGAAGCTACATAAACTCCGTTTGCAATTGCGTGAGATCTTTGAATCGTAATCCAAGAATCTTGCTGAGCCTTGCCGTATCTTTCCTTTTCAGACGGATGCCAGCCAATTGCGGTTGGATAAAATAAAACTTCCGCACCTTTCAGTGAAGTTAATCTTGCGCCTTCGGGAAACCACTGATCCCAACAAATTAATGTTCCAATTTTTCCAAATTTAGTTTGAAATGTTTTAAATCCTAAATCGCCCGGAGTGAAATAATATTTTTCATAAAATCCAGGATCATCTGGAATATGCATTTTTCTATAAACTCCTAAAACCGATCCATCTGCATCAATAATTACATTGCTGTTATGATAAATTCCCGGTGCGCGCTTTTCAAAAATCGGTACAATTATCACAACTTTATTTTTCTTCGCAACCTTTTTAAAAGCTGTTACAGAAGAACCATCAATAGTTTCTGCCAAACTAAAAAGTGATGAGTCCTCCTTCTGACAAAAATATTGCGATCTATAAAGTTCCGGCAAACAAATTACTTGCGCACCATTTTTTGCAGCTTTCTCAACCCAAGATATTGCTTTCTTTGTGTTGTCTTTTAAGTTGGAAGAAAATGCAAGTTGCAAAAGTCCAATTGTATAATTACCCTCTGAGGATTTCTTCATTTTAAATTCCAAATCATTAGTTATAGAAATATAAAAAACTTTTCATTTTCATTTTCCTATTATTTCAAACAAATTGATTACCAAACTTGATTTTGAAAAAAAACATTCTAATCTTATAATTAGGTTTTTAAGTAATAAATATTTTTTAATTAAACTAACTTTTCATCATAATAAAAGGAAAAAATTATGGGAATTTTATCATGGATAGTTTTTGGCTTAATTGCCGGTGCAATTGCAAAATTTATTATGCCTGGTAAAGATCCGGGCGGAATGATTATTACAATTTTAATAGGAGTTGCCGGAGCTTTTGTAGGCGGTTTTATTGGCTCATTGTTAGGTTTAGGAGATATTTCCGGATTTGATTTTAGAAGTTTTGCAATGGCAATTGCTGGATCAATAATTTTACTTTTCATTTATCGAAAATTTAAATCAAATTAAAAAAATTGAGAGCGTACAAAATTTGTATGCTCTCATTTTTTCCTTCAAAATTCTTGTAATATCTCTTTAGATTAATAAAACAATTCTTATTTTTAAATAAGTTTTAATTGCATGGAGATAAATTATGAGTTCCAAAAATTCGTATTCCTTTAATAATTCCAGAAGAAATTTTATTAAACAAGTTTCATTTGGAGTTGGTGCTCTTTCGTTAGGTTTTTCTTCGCCATTATTTAAAAACAAAAATATTTTTGATAACAACCAAAAGAAATTGGGTGTTGCATTAGTCGGACTTGGGAACTACAGCAAAAATAATTTAGCTCCGGCTCTTCAAGAAACTAAAGAATGTTATCTTGCCGGAATTGTTACTGGAACTCCATCTAAAGCTGTGGAATGGTCTAAAAAATATAATATTCCGCAAAAAAATATTTATAATTATGAAAATTTTGACAACATAATAAAAAATGATGACATTAATATTATATATGTTGTTCTACCTAATTCAATGCACGCTGAATTTACAATTCGTGCAGCAAAAGCTGGTAAACATGTTATTTGTGAAAAGCCAATGGCTATTGATGTAAATGAATGTCAAGCAATGATTGATGCATGTAAAGCAAATAATGTTGGGCTTTCAATTGGTTACAGAATGCAATATGAACAGCATACAATTGAAATAATCAGAATGGCAAGGGAAAAGGAATTTGGTAATTTAGTTACATTAAATGCGGGTGTCGGATTTTATATGGGAAACACAAATGCGTGGAGAACAAAAAAAATTATGGGCGGCGGTGTTATGCAAGATATTGGAGTTTATTCATTGAATGCGGCAAGGTATGTAACCGGTGAAGAACCTATTTCTGTAACTGCTCAAAGTTATAATTCACGCCCAAATGAATTAACTGAAATTGATGAAACTGTAACATTTCAGCTTTTATTTCCAAGCGGAGTTATTGCAAATTGTATGGGTAGTTTTGGAAAAAATATTTCTAATCTTTATGTTCAAGCCAGTAATGGCTGGTTTGGTTTAAATCCTTTTTCTTCTTACAGAGGAATTACCGGAAATTCTTCAAAAGGACCTATTCAATTTGTAGAGAAAAATCAGCAAGCTGTTCAAATGGATGAAATGGCAATTTCTTTTAGAGATAACAAACCTTTAAAAGTAACCGGCGAAGAAGGTTTGAAAGACGTAAGAATTATTAATGCAATTGAAGAATCTATAAAAACTAATTCGAAGATTATGCTATAGTTTAAAATTGTAAAATCTATATCTATTTTATAAAATAAAAATAAGAAAATAGAACGCAGATTTTAAAGATTTGTTATGATTTACACGGCTAAATTTTTAAACTAATTTTTGAGTACTCTTTTTTCAACTCCTTCATATGTCATTTTGATTGGTGAGATAAATCCATTTTCATCAAAGTGCATTCGATTAATGCAAACTTCTCTATGATTTCCATCATTTGTATTTAATTGTCTTCGATGGTAAGCAATATACCAATCATCCGTCTTGGGAATTTTAAAACATGAATGATGTCCGGCTCCTGTTGCAATTGTTGAATCTTGCTGTAAAATTTTTCCTATTCTTTTAAATGGTCCAATCGGAGAATTTCCAATTGCGTAGGCTACACTGTAATCGGGACCAGTCCAGCCTCCTTCCGACCACATGAAATAATATTTACCATTTCGTTTAAATAGAAATGAACCTTCAACATAATTTTCTGGAGTAATTTCTTTAAGCATTTCTCCGTCTTCAAATGGAATTATGCTTAATAAATCTTGACTTAACTTTACAACATTGCAATGTTTCCATCCACCATAGTACATATAAATTGTGCTGTCATCATCGCGAAAAACAAACTGATCGATTGGCTGAGCTTCGTTATAAAATTTATTTATTAATGGTTTTCCAATTGCATCAAAATATGGACCTTCCGGTTTATCGCTTACCGCAACACCAATTCCGCCAAGCTGTTTATCATTCTGAATATCATTTGCGCCAAAGAAAAGATAATATTTGTTATTTGCATAAAATACTGATGGCGCCCAAACTGCATATGCTGCCCAAGAAATATTTTTAACATCCAAAACTCGGAAATGTTTTTCCCAATTAATTAAATCTTCGGAAGAAAATGCATCTAGAAAAGTTTGTTTTAAATATTGCGGATTTATTGTGTTTTTCTGTAATTCAATCTGCTCTGAAGTTAATTTTGATGGTATATAATTTTCTTCAAATTCATCAGAAAAAGTCGGGAAAATCCATAATTTATTTTCAAAAATTTCAGCTTCGGGATCAGCATACCAGCCTTTAATTATTGGGTTACCGGAATATTTATTATAAAATTTTTCAGTTAAATTTTCTTGCGCAAAATTTAACGAGGTTATTAAAATGCAAATTATAAATGAGG
>JBGSKB010000155.1:0-2648 GCA_041741395.1 Melioribacteraceae bacterium | reverse complement strand
AAGATAAATTAGAAGATAAATTAGAAGATAAAGTTGAAGAAATAGATTCTGTTCAAGCTGAGCCAAAAGAACCAATTTTTTCAACTGCTTTAAATTATTTAAAGTTGGCTTCCAAATGGTTGTTTTTTGATTATGAAAATATTAGTATGGATTTTTCTCAATCTGTTTCGGCAAGCGGAAGCGGTATAAAATATAAGGGAACTGGGTTTACAAATTTTTGGGGATTGCAATCCATTGATGAAAATGGACCATCTCGTGCATTTATGCTTGGCTTAAGCCGAGATATTGGTGCACGCGCACCGAATGGAAATTTATCTGATAATTTTTCAGAAAAAAATTCATTAGATTTTAAAACTTCTCGACCTTTGTGGGAAGGTGCAACAGTAAGTTTAAATTGGAATGTCGGTTGGGGAATGAATAGAACTACAAGAATTACAACCGATGAATTTGGAAATGTAGAAATTAATGATGTAACATCCACAGGTTCATTGGATAAATCATATATGTTTCTTCCTATATTCTTTTCTAGTGCGGGAATTGGAGAAGTGCATAAAATATATCAAGCTGATAAAAATAAAAATATTGCAAAAGCATTTGAAGATGGTTTTGAAAGCATGCCGCTTTTAGAAAATATTCCTATTCTTAATCAATTCTCAAAATATATTCCAAGAGCAAATTGGAGATTGGATTGGCGAGGACTTGAAAAATTTGAATTTATTAAGGGAATTGCAAAATCGGTTTCGCTAAATCATGCTTATACTTCTTCTTATACAGAAGGCTGGAAAGTTGATCCTGATGGAAAAAAACAAACCCAAACTCAAAGAATAAATTACGGATTTGCACCGCTACTTGGAATGAATGTAACTTTTGATAATATATGGAGTGGAAATTTAACCGGAGCCGTTAAGTATTCTACTAAATCAAGTTTTGATCTTGGTATTACAACAAGAAATATAACCGAATCATTTTCAAGAGACATTAATATTACGGCAAGTTTTTCAAAATCCGGGTTCTCACTTCCACTATTTGGTTTGGATTTGAAAAACGATATAGAAATGTCGTTATCATACACAAGTGCGCAAAATTCAGTTGTAATTTTTGAAATGGAGCAAAAAGATTTTAATGAAAAAGGAAAACCACAAGACGGAACAACAAGGACTATAATTGAACCAAGAATTAAATATACTTTAAGTTCAAAAGTAACACTCTCTATTTTCTATAAACGAACTGCCGTTGAACCAGAAGGTGCTTCAAGAATTCCTCCGACTACAACTAATGAAGCCGGTTTGGATGTACATATTGCAATTCAATAATCATTGATAAATAAAATGAAAAATTATAAAATTCTGTGGGTTGATGATGAGATCGAAATGCTTCGTTCTCATATTTTGTTTTTAAATGAAAAAGGTTATGATGTTACAACCGTAACAAATGGAAAAGATGCAATTTCTGAAATAAAAAATAGAGAATATGATTTAATCTTTTTGGATGAAATGATGCCCGGAATGGGCGGCTTGGAAACTCTTTCAATTATTAAGGAATTGAAACCAAATATTCCGGTTGTAATGGTTACAAAAAGTGAAGAAGAATCATTAATGAATGATGCAATCGGAAGTAAAATAACCGATTACTTAATAAAATCAGTTGTTCCATCACAAATATTAATGGTATGTAAAAAAATTCTTGATGGAAAAAAAATCTCCGGAGAATATGTAACAAAAGATTATTTGGAGGATTTCAGCAAAATATCAAGACGACTTTTAGATGATTTGGATTTTGATGATTGGATTGATATAAATCTCAAAATGGTTAATTGGGATATTGAACTTGACAGTCACAGAGAAGTTGGTTTACAACAAACTTTATTAGAACAAAAAAAAGAATGCAACCAAGAATTTTCAAAATATGTTGAAAAAAATTATGAACATTGGATTAATAATAAAGGCGAAGAAAATGTTCCGCTTTTAACAACTGATATTGTTGAACAATTTGTAATTCCTCATTTAGAAAGTGCCGAAGGTCCGGTATTTTTCTTTGTGCTTGATTGTTTACGTTTAGATCAATGGCTTTTGATGGAAAAACATTTGCTGGAATATTTTTCAATTGAAAAAGATTATTATTATTCAATATTGCCAACTGCAACTCCTTATGCAAGAAATTCTTTGTTTAGCGGATTGTATCCTTCAGAAATAGAAAATTATTATCCGGATTTGTGGCAAGAAAATAAAGACGATGAGAGAAGTCAGAATAAATATGAAAAAGAATTGCTGCAATTTTTACTTGATCGAAAAAGGATAAAACTTGATAATGAATTGAAGTATATGAAAATTATTGATCCGGAAGTTGGAAGATCATTTGAACAAAATATTGTTTCTCATAAAAGAACACACTTTATGGCAGTCGTAGTAAATTTCTTAGATATGCTTGTTCACGGAAGATCAGATTCTGAATTGATAAAAGAAATTGCTCCAAATGAAGCTGCATTTAGATCACTTACAAATAGCTGGTTTCAACATTCTTCTTTATTCGGAACTTTTAGAAATATTGCAAATATGAACAAAGCAAAAATTATTGTTACAACAGATCATGGAAGTATAATAACAAGAAGAGCAGCAAAAGTTTTTGCCGATAGAGAAACTTCTAAAAAT
>JBGSKB010000154.1:0-3276 GCA_041741395.1 Melioribacteraceae bacterium | reverse complement strand
GTTTCACTTTTTATTATTCTATTTATCAAACTTGTTAGTATTGCAACACATACAAAAAATATTTTTGGAAGTTCTGTTGTTGTTGGAATTTTAGCATTATTATTCACACATTTTGCAATTAACATTGGGATGAATATTGGCGTTGCACCAGTTATTGGCTTGCCATTACCATTTCTAAGTTTCGGAGGAAGTTCCTTAATTGTTAATATGACTTTAATTGGAATTGCAATTAACTTTTATAAAAATAGAAGAGAACAGATTTAATTATTTGGAATTTTTATGACCGCTCAGCAAAAACTTGAATCAAAAATTAATAAGCAGTTTCATATTTGTGTTGGTTTAGATACAGATTTAAAACTTATTCCATCACATTTTGCAAAATCATTAGATTCAATTTTAGAATTTAATAAAGCTGTAATTGATGCAACAATAAATTATGCGGCATCTTATAAAATTAATTTTGCATTTTATGAAAAATTTGGAACTAAAGGATTTGAAATAATTGAAAAAACAGTTGATTTCATTGGGGAAAACACACTTATAATTGCTGATGCGAAAAGAGGCGATATTGGTAATACTTCGCAAAAATATGCTGAATCTATTTTTGAATATTTTAAATTCGATTCAATAACTTTACATCCATATATGGGATTTGAATCAGTTAGTCCATTTTTAGAATTTAAAGATAAGTTAAGTTTTATATTAGGATTAACTTCAAACAAAAGTGCTGATGATTTTGAAAAGCTAAAATTAGAAAACGGTAATTTTTTATATCAAGAAGTTATAAAAAAAATTAATAGTTGGAATATCAATAACAATTGTGGTGTTGTTTTTGGCGCCACAAATATTGATGAGTTAATTCAAAATATTAATTTGTTCAATAAAATGTCGGTTCTATTGCCGGGAGTTGGTGCACAAGGCGGAAGTTTGGAAGAAGTAGTAAAAACTTTTTACGCAAATAAAAATACTAATTTTATAGTTAATATGAGTCGAGGATTATTATTTATTGATGATACAAAAGACTTCAAAAAAAGTATTGAGTCAAAAATAATATCATTAAATGAAAGTGTTAAAAATCAAATTTATGAATTGAAAATATAGTAATTAAATATTATTTGGATTATTTTTGTAGAAAATAGATTTGCGATTTGTTCAATCTTAATTGATAAAATAAATGCAATCTCAAGAAAGAATATCTGAAAAACAATTTCACAAAATTTGGGAAACCCAAGATTTTACCGAAGAACTAAAAACTCTTTCCGGCGAAGAAATTACAGTTTTATTTCCAGGCGAATATAATAATGATGAATCTGGTCCCGATTTTAAACATGCAAGAATTAAATTAGGAAATCTAACATTTATTGGCGATGTTGAAATCGATCAAGATTATTCGGATTGGAAACGACATGGTCATAATATAAATCGAAATTACAATAAAACAATTCTCCACATTTGCTTTTCAAATTCGCAAAAACAAAATTATGTTTATACCAGCGATGGAAGAAAAGTACCGTCCTTATCAATTGAAAAAATTATTTCTGTAGATAACATAACTTCATTTCCCCAAAATAATAAACATGATATTGTGAAAAACTTTGAGTTAAAGTGCAATTCTGAATTAGAATCAATTGATAAAAATTTAATAAAAAATGCTTTGCTTAATTATGGAATAAAAAGATTTGAGAGCAAATGTTCCAATGTATTTTCTAGATTAAAAGAACTTAAATTTCTAAGCGAATTGAAACTAAATGAACCTGTTATTAGATATGAATTAACAAAGGAATTTAATAATAAGACTTTTTTGCAGAGTGATTTTAGAGATAAAGATATTTGGAAACAGCTTCTTTATGAATTAATTTTTGAAGCATTGGGTTATTCTAAAAATAAAAAAATTATGCAAAAATTAGCGCAAAATGTAAATCTTAAATTTCTTTCTCAAATTAATTATAATGATAAATATCAATCAAAAGTTGAAGCAATTTTATTTAAAGTTGCGGGATTGTTACCGGAAATAAATTCTTCAAACGAAGATGAATATATAAAAGATTTGCATCTCGAATGGCGGAAAGAAAAACAAAATTATGATGGAAAATATTTTGATGAAACACAATGGCATTTTTTAGGTCAGCGTCCGCAGAATTTTCCAACAATAAGAATTTCTGGCGGAGTAAAAATTATTGAAGCAATTTTGCATCACAATTTTATTGGACAAATAATTAAAAAATTTACTGAAATTAAAAAAGAAACAATCTTAGTAAATTCTATTCGGTCATTATTTATAATTAAAGCAAATGGTTATTGGAAAGATCATTATGTTTTCGATAAGAAATCTAATATAAAACTCAATTACTTAATTGGTCTTTCGCGTGCCGACGAAATATTTGTAAATGTAATTTTACCTTTTTTATCAGTTTATTTTGATTTATTTGGCAATCAGAGTTTATCAAAAAAAGTTTTAAGAATTTATAATGAATATGAACAAAAACTTGATAATAAAATAGTTAGAGATGTTGCTCAAGGTTTACAAGTCGAAGGAATTGAAAAGAAAACTATTTATTCACAAGGGATGATTGAAATTTTTAGGAATTATTGCAGCAAAAATAAATGTCTGGAATGTGAAATTGGGAAGACAATTTTTAATTGATAAAAAATTAATTATTTCCTTTTAATCTGTTTATTTCATCTCTAAGTTTTGCCGCACGTTCGTAATCTTCTTTTTCTAAAGCTTCTCTTAATTGATCTTGCAAAGAAGCAACTTTTGTTTCGGAAGATTGTTTCGGGAATTGTTTAGCTTCAAAATCATTTGCAATTTCAAATGATTCTTCGGATTCATCATTTTCATCGCCTGATGGAACAAAAGACGCTGCACGCATTACTTCTTCGGCAACAAAAATTTGCGAACCGGTTCTAACAGCCAATGCAATTGCGTCACTTGGTCTTGCGTCAATTGTATTTGTTAAAGTGGACATTTCAAGAACAATTTTTGCATAAAAAGTATTATCTCTCAATTCATCAATAAAAACTTCTAAAATTGTTGCACCCATATCATCAACTAAATTTTTCATTAAATCATGGGTTAAAGGTCGCGGTGGTTTAATTCCTTCAATTTCCAAAGCAATGATTCGCGCGCCATGAGGTAGTGATTCTTTGATTAATGCAGCTTCCTTTTCCATGATGCGAGCTAGGTCGGAAGATTTACTGCGGCGAATTAAGGGTATTTCAATGATTTTTAGTTGAATACCGTCATTAAATCTTTTGGCGTAGTCATTTGATCCT
>JBGSKB010000153.1:0-3968 GCA_041741395.1 Melioribacteraceae bacterium | reverse complement strand
GATGTTCTTCATAATTTGATGCAAGTCTTATAATTCTTGATTGATCTTCACTTTGAACAGCATCAAATAATAATTTATCCAAACTGTGAATTTGCTCACCGGGTTCATTATGACAACACCAAAATGCAATTGCCGGATGATTATAAAATTGTCTCACCATATCTTTAATTTGATTAACTGCATTTGCTGCAAATTCTACTGAATCATCATAAGTCCATTGAAGTGCAAAATCTTGCCAAAGTAAAATACCTTGACTATCAAATTCCTCATATAATTCTTTTCTATTTACATGTGCATGAACCCGGACAATATTAATGTTTGCTTCTTTTATAAAATCAACAATTTTCTTTATTCTAATATTTGTTTGTTCACTTAAGAATTGAGTTGGAATTATATTTGTTCCTCTTAAAAACAATTCTCTATCATTTAGATAAAAACGACTTTCAGAGTCGATCCAAACTTTTTTTATTGCAAATATTTCCTTTAATGAAATAAAATCTTTTATGCTGATATTTAGATTATATAATTCCGGCTTGCCTAAATCCCAACTCCACCAAAGAATTGGATTAGATATTTCAAATATTAAATTTAATTTAGATTGGTTTGGTTGGATAAATATTTCTTGAGTGAATTCAGTTTTATAATCTTTTGAATCAATTGCAATTAATTTAATTTTTGTTTTTCTGGGAGCTTCAAAATTAGATTTATAAGAAATCTCAACTTGAACTTTAGCACTTTTGTGATCTTGACTTAGATGGGAAGTTATTTTTGTATTCTCAACAAATAATTTTTCATTTACAAATAATTCAATATCATTCCAAATTCCGCCGGTATTTTGATCTTGACCATATTCCAAACTCCATGCACCCGGTCTACAATCGTGATGATTAAAAATTCCTTTTATCAATTGTTTTTTTAACGGCCAAACTTTCCCCGATTCTTCTTTTGGAGAATTTACTTTTACAATTAAATTATTTGAATCATTAAAAAAAAGTTTATCGGTCACATCAAAATGAAAAGTTTGAAAATATCCTTCATGATTCCCAATAAATTTTCCATTTAGCCAAATTTCCGAAAAATAATCAACACCGTTAAACTTCAATACTGATATGGTTTCACTGAGTTTTTTTGAATTTAATTTAAATGATTTCTGAAACCAAACTGATCCGGAGAAATTATGTAATCCGGCTAATTCCCAATTAGTTGGGATCTTCATTGATTGAATATTTTCAGATTGAAAAAGAGTACTAATCTTGGAAAAAGAAAATTTGGAATTTGAATCTTCTATATAATTCCAAATTCCATTTAAAAGTAATTTTGACATTATTCAATTTCCATTTGGAAAACTTTTTATCTTAACCAAGATAAACATTAACATTTACCTCTTTTTTATCTTCAACCAAAATAGTATTTGAACTTATAATTTTTCCATCAATTTCTATTTTCTTTATTCCATAGTTAACGTGAGAATCATTGTTGACATTTATTAAATATGTTGTTCCTCTAAAAATTCTTTTAATTTTAAAACCATCCCATTCTTTTGGAATATGAGGATCAATAACTAATCCTTCATTTGATGCTCTTATTCCAAGAATCCAATCCACCACAACCTTTTGATACCAAGATGCTGAACCGGTGTACCAAGTCCAGCCGGCCATTCCATAATTTGGAGAATCCGGTCCATCAATATTTCCAGGTATAACATAAGGTTCAGCAACATATTTATCGGGATTCATTCCGGAATAAATTGGACACATTTTTTTAAAAATATCATAAGCAGTTTCTGAATCATTCAGTAAAGAATAAGCCCAGATTGACCAAGTTGCAGCATGTGAATAAACTCCGCCGTTTTCTCTTCTTCCAGCGGCATACCTTGAAAGATATCCAATATATTTATCCGGTTTGGAATATGCAGGCTGCAACAATAAAGCTCCATTATCGCGAAGCAAATGTTTTCTTACAGCTTCCATAGCTTGAACTTTTTTTTCTGATTCAGCAATATCACTAATTACCGCCCAAGACTGCGGATTAAGATAAATTTTCCCATCTTCACATTCTTTGCTTCCAATTTTTTCACCGGAATCTTTTGTACCACGATAATACCATTCTCCATCCCAAGCATGCTGATTAAAAGATTTTTTAAGTTCATCTTTTGCAGCAGTAAATTTATCGAAAATTTCATAATCTCCTTTGAAGATTGTGTATGGTAAAAATCTTTGAATAACATCATATAAAAATTCTGTTAACCATATAGATTCTCCTTTCATTTCTAAACCGACTGCACTTAAACCGTCATTCCAATCACCAGCTCCAATAAGCGTTATTCCTCTATTACTTAATCTGGAAAGCACTTTGTAAATTGCTTTCAAGCAATGTTCATAAATTGAATTTACTTTGTGTTTATCATCATAAAAAGGTTCAAGATGATCTAGAATTTTAAGATCTTTTGTTTCTTGAATGTAATGAGAAACAATATACGGCAGCCATAATAAATCATCCGTCATTTTTGTTTCCAAACCAGTTTCACTTATCGGATGCCACCAATGTAGAACTGTTCCATCACTAATTTGATGGCGGGCATGAAGACAAATTTGTTTTTCAGTGAGTTTGGGATCAATCGGTAAATACACTAAACTATCCTGAAGTTGATCTCTAAATCCAAATGCTCCGCTTTGCTGATAATAAGCTGTTCTTCCCCAAAGTCTTCCGGAAATTGCTTGATACCTAACCCACTTGTTAACAAAAATATTCATTGCTTCATCGGGAGTATCAATAACCATTGTCCCCAGAATTTCCGACCATTTATTTTTTACATTTTCGAATGAATCATTTATTTGGTTTTTTTTCCAATACGAATTAACAATTTGTTTAATTTCATTTTCGTTTTCGGCAAGACCCAAATAATAACTTACATTTTCTTCACTATTTGGTTGAATTTTTAAATCAACTTTAAGCGATGCAATTGAATCAAAAAATTTTCCGCAAGTATTTGTTAAATTACCAGTTACGACTGCCTTTGGTTTTTCCAGATTTCCATAATTTCCAATAAATGATTCTTTGTCACATTCAAATTGAGAAACTTTTTTGTTTGTTATGAAAAATGCCGAATATGGGTAATCAATATTCCAATGACCTCTATCGCCTAAAGGAATATCCCAAATTCTTTTTTTTGCAATTATTCCGTTCAAGTTTTCATTGAACTCAGTTTCCAAGAACTGTTTATGAAATTCTCGATGATGATCATTTGAAGAACCTAACACCCATTCAAAATAATTTATAATTGATAAATCAACTTCTTCATTACTTTCATTTTTTATTTTGAAATCCCAAATTTCAAGATTATTGTCAAAAGGAACAAAAATTGTAATTTCAACCTTAACTTTTTTATACTCAGAAACAAATTTTGTGTAACCGATTCCATGAATACATTTGTAACTATCCAATTCTGTTTTAACCGGGTTCCAAGTCGGGCTCCAAATTTCATTAGTTTTATTATTTCTTATGTAGAAAAATTTTCCCCAATTATCTTGTATCAAATCTTGATGCCATCTTGTTATTCTATTAAATTCAGAATGTTCATTCCAACTAAACCCACCGCCGGTTTGAGAAACAATTACACCGTGATTTCCGTTAGAAATTACATTTACCCAAGGCTTTGGCGTTTTAGGATTTTTAATTACATATTCTGAACCGTCATCAGTAAAAAAACCATACTTGGTTTCAAATTTTACCATAGATAATTACCAATTTTTATTTTTAAATATAATTTTGTAATGAATTTTTACAAAATAATGTAAGCGTTTACATATTTCTAATTTAACCATTCATTAAGTTTTTGTCAAGAAATTATTTTATGAATTTAAAGTTTGGCTATTTGGTTGGATTTGCTTCAAAATTTATAAAAGTGAAGAACCCAAAAATAAATTATTTAATTTATCCTAAAGCGGATAATCTTTATTTTTCTTTTT
>JBGSKB010000152.1:0-2367 GCA_041741395.1 Melioribacteraceae bacterium | reverse complement strand
CTCATCAAAATTTATTATAGATTTATTATCATTTGTTAAAATGCAAACACCGGTGGAATCATTTACAAATCTATATTTAAGTTTCCCGGAATTTGCACCAGAAATAAATTTATTCGTAGAAATTGTAAATGAAGTATTTTCTTGATCAATTCCAATTGTTGAATTACTTTGCTCCGGTTGCAGCCAATTTCCAATTTGTTCAAAATCAAACAATATTTTTCCTTCGGTTATTATTTGTGATTCAGTTGTAAAAAATATTGTTGTATCTGAAATTAAATTAGAGCCTTCAACATCTTTTATTCCATTTAATAATTTTATTTGATAAACTGAATTAGAATTAAGCAAATTCATTGGTTCAAATATAATTTCTCCGGCATCATAATTTGCTTCATTGATGACAAGATCAATATCATTATTATTTATATCTTGAAAAAGAATATTTCCACCTAATGAATTTTGATCGATCTGTCCATCAAATTTTAATTTTATTTTAACAGTTCTGCTAATATCAGTCCATGCTTGACTTGGATATGAATTAGTTAATTTTAATCCTGATCTTGTTTCAAACGAAAAACTAAAAGGTTGTTCAATCAAAATATTATAATAACTTTTTGTAAAAATATTTAAACTTACTTCATATTGTGTTCCTCCAACCAAATAATTTGTTGGAGAAAATATTAATCGTTTATCATTATTTTCCCAAGAAAAAGTTCCTTGTACACTTGGAAAAATTTTAAATGCTAATTGAGTTGAAACTTTATCCATTTTTACATTAAAGTTTAGAATAATTTTTGAATCAAGTCTAACATTTTCTAATGCACTTGGAAAATACTCATTCACGATTGGTGGAGAATAATTTGGAGCTTCAATTAAATACGGATCCAAAAATGTTGTTTTGCTTTCTTCAACTATTACATGAACAGTATCACTATTATAATTTTCTGCGTTAACAATAATATTATATTCACCTTTCTTTACTTTATCAAAGAAAAAAAATCCATTGTTAAAAGAATCGCCATTATAAACAATACTATCCGGCATTAAAATTGCATTGACTAAATTTGCCGGTTTATTTTTATCCTTCGTTCCACTAAGATAAAAATAATCTACCGATTCAAATGTATCTCTTGCAAAACCCGCAATTTCGCCGAATTGGAATTGCTCTAAATTATAAAATTTGATAAATGCTTTTGTTATTGCCCAAGCTTCATGTTTTAAGTAAGCATCATTTTTTAATCTGTATGATTCGGGAATGTAATCATGAAAAGAACCTTCCGATAAAGTTCCTGGCATTGTTAATCCTTTTAGAACGCCCAAAAAAGGCTGCCCAGTTCCATAAAAATCTGCGTCACCTCTATTATATTTAGCAGTTGTTCTATGAACTTTAAAAATCTCATCGGCAATAAAATTTCCCATAGTTTTTGCATCAGGATAAGTTGGAGAATTATCCCCGCCTTGAAATAACAAAAGTGTATAATTTGATTGTCCATTATAGGCATTGCTGTGAATTGAATGAAAATAATCTGCATCAAAATTATTTGCATCGGCAACAATTACAGATAGTCCCAAATCATCTGTTGAATTATTTGTTGTTCTGCTAATTTTAGTGCTAGCATTTAAAGAATCTAAAATTTGTTTTAGAAATAAACCTTTAGATAAATTTCCTTCACTTTCCCAAAATCCGGTTTGTGAAATAAATCTATCATTTGAATCATGCCCTCCATGACCCGGATTTATGTAAATTCTAATTCCAGAAAAATCTTGGGCTTTAAGAAATGTTGAAACTATAAATAAAAATAAAATGATTTTTCTATTCACAAATCACCTAATCATCAATATTAATTTTTGCCAAATATATTTCACCTAATAAAGTATTGTAAACAATACTCTTTTGATCGTGCGACCATTCAGCATACATTTCAATAATATTTGATGTGTTTGTAATTTGATATTCTTTTTTTTCTTTAATTGAGTAAATAAATAAATCTGAAGAAATATATTTCTCTCCATCATCTTTATCTTTCATGTACAAAATAAATTTATCATCCGGAGAAAATTTTGGATAATGTGCATCGTTAATATTTAATAAAATATTTCCATCTAAATCACACACAAATGATCCTTGATTACCAAATGTAAATAAAACTTTTTCTCCATCACTCGAAAAAGACTCCCAAACATAAACTCCTTTGCCCATTGGACTAATATTCTTAATCTCATCATTTTGTATAATGAATAAATTTTCATTCACTTTACCCGAAATAAAAAATATGTTCGGTTCATTAGATCCGGAAAACAACCAAAAATAAGTGAATTCATATCTTGAAATTTAATTAAAAATATGTTTCGAAATTCCAATTGCACAAG
>JBGSKB010000151.1:0-1904 GCA_041741395.1 Melioribacteraceae bacterium | reverse complement strand
ATAATGCTTTAAGAAATTTAGAAGGTTACTCAAAAATTGATTTAAGTAAATTAGCTGATCCAGAATCATTTGAAAGTAATTATGTTGTGCATGAAAATGATGTTATTATAATTCCGGAAATAAGAAATGAAGTTTATGTATGGGGCGGCATTGCTGATGTTGGATATTATGAATTCAAAAATGGAAAGAATGTTAATGATTATATTAAAGAAGCTGGTGGATTTACCGAACAAGCATTAGGAGAGGATGATGTTTATTTGATTAAGGGCAAATCAAGAATTTGGATACACGTTGATGATAATTTTAGAAATAATATTGAAGCAGGTGATTTTATATATATCAAAAAAGATTCACCAAAAAGTCTTGATTATTATTTATATAGAATTGGTTTAATTACAGGGATTATTGGATCAACAGCAACACTTATTTTTCTTTTCACAACGATAAAATAAATATTAAACCCATAAAGATTAGGGCTATTATTAATGAATTTACAACCGACTCTTTCAGATTACCTTAGTGTTTTATATAAATGGAAAAAATTTATTTTTATAAATTTATCAATTGTAACAATAGTGGCTACAACTATTTCATTTTTAATTCCCAAAACCTATAAATCAACTGCAAGTATGATTTTAGCCCCTCAAAATGCTATGGGGATGAGTGGGTTAAGTGGTTTATTAGGAGGGGGTAATTCAGCAATGTCTTTGGGAGCAAAATTATTTGGTGTTGCATCTACAGACGAAGATCTTATTTTAGGCTTATTAAGCAGTAGAACTTTGGTTGAAAAAGTTGTTAATAAATTTGATTTGTATGAATATTATAATGAAGAAGATGAGAGAAATTATGATAAGCTAATAAAAAAATTTAGCGGTGATTTATCGTTTGATCCAAATGAATATGGAATAATTGAAATAAGTGTAATTAATGAACGTCCGAAGTTAAGTGCTGAAATTGCCAATTATTTTGTTTATTTAGCTGATAGTATGAATATTGAATTAGGGATTAGAAATGCTAAAAACAATAGACTTTTTGTTGAAAGAAGATATAATAAAAATGTTGAAGATTTAAAAAAAGCTGAAGATTCAATGTATGTTTTTCAAAAAAAATATGGGATATTTGCTGTCCCTGAACAACTTGAAGCTTCTGTAAAAGCTGCTGCTGAAATTGAGGGTTTATTGACTCAAAGAGAATTAGTTTTGCATATGTTAAAGGAATCAAGTGGTGAATCATCTCCTCAATATATTAATATGCTCTCTGAAGTTAACATTTTAAGGAAGAAAGTAAATGAACTGAAATTTTCAAATCAATTATCATCAAATTCAAATATACTTTTCCCTTTTAAAAATATACCTAATATTGTAATAGAATATTTTAGATTGTTTCGAGAAGTTGAAATTCAGGCAAAAATAATGGAATTTACTTTGCCAATGATTGAACAAGCGAAACTTGATGAGCAAAAGAGTATTCCAACTCTACTAGTTGTTGATAAAGCATTCCCACCTCAATTAAAATATGGACCAAAACGTTCGGTAATAATTCTTGGAGCAATATTTTTATTTAGCTTTTTTTTAATCCCATTTATATTTTCAAGTGAAAGAGCTATTTCAAATAAAAAAGTCAGTAATATTATACAAGAAATACAAACAAAAATTGCAAATAAGATAATCAGACTATATAAACTCAAATTCTGAGGTTGAAATGAGTTTATTACTTATTAGTATGGTTGTAATTTCTGCAATAATTCTTGGTAAATGGTTTTTTAATAACTGGTTCAACCATTTAACAATTTATTCTGTTATAATGGGTGGATTAACATTTCTTTACGAATTAAAATTACTAGCTTATCCAGAGATAATACCATTAGCATGGTTTTTTTTGATATCTTCATTTTTAGCATTTAT
>JBGSKB010000150.1:0-5893 GCA_041741395.1 Melioribacteraceae bacterium | reverse complement strand
GTTTGATTTTAAAATCTCTCTTGTAATATTTATTCTTTGAATTAAATCTTCATCTTTTTTGATATCAATATTTATTGCATAAATCCAAGTATCATTTTTTGTTTCTACAAATCCAACATACCAACCAATTTGCTCATCTTTTTCAACTCTTGCCGACCAGCCGGTTTTTGCATACAATTTATACGTTTCCGAAGAATCGACCAACATAATATTTTTTACAATCTCCATATTCCGTTTGGAGAAAGGCAATTCATTCTTAATAAATTTATTTAAGAATAAAATTTGTTCAACAGCACTAATTCTTAAATCCCCTTCCAGCCAAAAAGTATCAATTTTATCACCGAGTTTTTTATTTCCATAATTTATTTTTATTACATATTCTTGCATTTTTTCAAACCCAATTCTTCTTGCTAATTCTTGATAAAACCAAACAACAGAATATTTCATTCCAGATTTCAAATTATGATCTTGATTCCAATTATCTATAAATCTTTTTTCGCCGTCCCATTTAATAATTTCATTTTCATCTGCAATAACTTTTGTTTCAAGAGAAATTAAAGAATTTGGAATTTTAAAAGTTGATGCCGGTAAAAATTGCTTTTGAGATCTTTCTAAATTATTAACAAGTAACGAATCTTTTGTTTTATTGTAAAGTATAAAAGTTCCATCCAAATTTACTTTTTCAAAATAATTGCTCCATTCACTTTTAACTGAGTAATTTTTGGTAATTTCCTCAATTGATGTTTGAGAAAAATTAGAAATAACTAAACAAAAAAACTGGAAGAATAAAATTTTAATTTTCATCTTTTATAAATTCCTCAACTAATGCATAACCTCCATAAAGCGGAGCATCATCACCAAGAGTTGTTGCTTTTAAATTCACAATTTTTGCAGCATCTTTTATTGCGGCATTGTAAAATGCTTTGGAAATTTTTTCCATCATAAATTTTTCGTTAGCTTCAATTAAACCACCGCCCAAAACAATTGTATCCAAATTTAATAAAGTTGTAATACTTCCCAAAACAGTTCCCACAATTTTACACGCTTTTTCAATTTCTTCTATTACTAATTCATCTTTTTGCTCAATTGCTTTCTGTAAATTTTTACTTTTTATTTTTTCTTTATCCTTAATAATTTTTTTAAGAACCGTATTTTTCTTTTCAGATTTCTTAACAATATTATTTACAATTGCTGTTCGGCTTGCAAGATTTTCAAAGGTAGATTTTTCGCCATCGCCGTCCAAATATCCATTTGCTTTTACTTTCATATGACCAATTTCACCGGCAAAAAATGATGAGCCTCTGTAAAACTGTCCGTTAAAAATTAATCCGCCGCCAATTCCAGTTCCCAAGAAAACAACCAAGCCGTTTTTAATTGAATTGTTATATTCAAAAAATTTAATTCCTAGAGCTGCCATATTTACATCATTTTCCAAAAGCAACGGAATGTTAAAATATTTTTCAATTTCTTTTTTGATATTATAATTTTCGATCTGTAAATTTGGAGCAACCGAAATAATTCCACTTTCGGGATTTACAGTTCCGGGAACGCCTAAAGCAATCGCCCTAATTTCTGATTCTTCTATTCCGACTTTGCTCAATAACTCCTTAATACTTTCGGCAACTGATTTAACTAAAAAATCTGCACCTTTCTTAATATCTGTAGAAACCTTTACTCTATCAACAATTTGCTTATCCTTATTAATTAAGGCAGATAGAATTTTTGTTCCTCCCAAATCAACTGAAATAATATAGTCTTTTGCCAAGTTATTCCTCTAAAATTAATTTTTATTGTTATTTTGTGCGGAGCAATTAAATTTTATCATTTGCCTTATTAAGTTAAAAAAGTAAAACTTATCTTCAAAGAAATATGCCAATAAAACCTTTAAAAAAATTTGGTCAAAATTACTTAAACGATAAGAATATTGTTTATAAAATGATTGATTGTCTTAATTTACAAAGTTCGGATTCAGTTTTAGAAATTGGTCCGGGAAAAGGTTTTATAACAAAAGAAGTTTCTTCAAAAGTTGAAAAATTCTGCGCTGTTGAAATTGATACAAGAGTTATTGAGGAATTGAATTCTAACTTCCCAAAAGTGAAAATTATTAATTCAGATTTCACAAAAATTAAGCTAAGCGAATTGGGGTTAAAATTTCCGTTAAAAATTATTGGAAATATTCCATTTAATCTTACCGGAGATATTCTATTCAAATTACTAGAGGAAAAGAAAATTGTGCAAGAAGCGTCTTTTATTATTTCCCACGATATTGCGAAAAGACTGACAGCTCAAAAAAGGACAAAAGAATACGGAGCGCTGACTGTTATTTTTAATTATTTTTCAACAATAAAATTAATTACTAAAGTTTCTCAAAATGTTTTTTATCCAAAACCAAATATTGATGCGGCAATTATTCATATAATTTTTGATAAAACTGAACTGCCTCAAATTGAATCGGAAACTTTTATAAAAGTTGTAAAAGCATCATTTGGAAATAGGAGAAAAACCTTAATTAATTCGCTAAGGAATAGTATATTTGCAAATTGTGATTTTACATCGTTTGAATTTAATTTCTCAAAACGAGCTGAAGAATTAGAATTAATTGACTTTTTATATTTAACAGAATTTATTCAAAAAAATAAATGCCAATAGAAAATGAAATATCGAATGTAAGAACCGTTCTGCAAGTTGATAATGAACTTTTGGATAATATTACCGGTTTGATTGAAAGTGAAGCAGAAAAAAGTTTGTTAAATATTTTTGCAGATTTACATTCTGCAGATATTGCTGAAATTATTAATAGATTAGATTTAACCAACGCAAAATATGCATTTTCATTGCTCGATACAGAAACTGCTAGCGAAGTAATTACCGAAATTGACGAAAGTCTTAGAGAAAAAATTCTTAAAGATATTGATGTAAAAACAATTTCAAATATTGTTGAGGAACTTTATTCTGATGATGCGACCGATATTGTAAGTGATCTTCCAGAACCAATTGCAAGACAAGTTTTAAGAAATATTGATAAGGAAGATTCAGAAGAATTAAGAGAATTACTCAAATACCCGGAAGATACTGCCGGCGGTATTATGACGAGCAATTTTGTTTATGTTAACAGTAACGCAACAATTAAAGATGCAATTGAAGAAGTAAGAAAAAATGCGGAAGAATTTGAACATATTTATCATATTTATGTTCTAAAAGAAAATGATGAATTGTTAGGAATTGTAACTATAAAATCGCTTTTGGTTAATCCGCTAAATCTGAAAATTAAATCAGTAATTCAAGAAGATTTAATATTTGTTACTCCGGATATTGATCAAGAAGAAGTTGCAAATATTATGCATAAATATGATTTAGTTGCTATTCCCGTTGTTGATGAACACAGAAGAATGCTTGGAAGAATTACTTTCGATGATATTCAAGATGTAATTCATGAAGAAGCTTCTGAAGATATGCAAAAAATTGCCGGTTTAACTGAAGAAGAAGAATTTAGTTATTCAACTTTTCGAGTTTCTAGAAATAGACTTCCTTGGTTATTTGTTTCACTTGCAGGTGAATTATTAAGTGCGTTTGTTCTCTCATCTTTTCAAGCATCAATCGAGCAAATAATTATTGCGAGTTTTTTTATTCCAATTGTAATGGCAATGGGCGGAAGTGCTGGAAGCCAGTCGGCTATTGTTATGGTTCAAGCAATTAATGCCGGAGACATTTGGAAAAACGATACTTACAAAAGGTTACTAAAAGAATTAAGAGTTGCCTTTGTAAATTCAATAATTTGTACAATCGCATTACTTTTAATCACATATTTTCTATTTCATGTGGATTTAAATTTTGCATACATTTTATCGGCATCGTTATTTATTATTATGGTAAACGCAACAATGGTTGGAGCAATAGTTCCGGTTATTTTAGATAGAGCTAATATTGATCCGGCTATTGCAACTGGTCCTTTTGTTACAACAACAAATGATGTAATAGGATTAATAATTTATTTTTCACTTCTAACAATTTTCATTTCCTAAATATGATTTTCAGAAAGAGTATTTATAAATCATTAAGTGCAACTGATTTAGTTGTTATCTTTTTTTACGTATTCTTAATTTCCATAAATATTATTTTTCACAATTTAATTGATGAATGGATTTTACTTGTTGCATTAAATATCTGTCTAATATTGCTGGTATTGTTTTTTGCTGATAAAGCAGAAATTACAAAAAGTAAAATTTGGGAAAACATTCATTTCTATTATGTCGTTCCATTAATTTTTGTTTCGTTCAAAGAAGTTTATGTTTTATTAGATTCAATTCACACTATAGATTTTGATAATTTATTTATTGCAGCAGATAGATTTTTATTCGGTTTAGATCCGACTGTTTTTCTTTATCAATTTGCAAATCCAATACTCACTGAAATTCTTCAAATAGCTTACGGAACATTTTTCTTTCTTCCAATTATTTTAGGAATTGAGTATCAATTAAAACATAAATCTCCGGAATTTGATTATATAATTTTTCTTGTAGTTTACGGTTTTTTTCTATCATACATTGGTTATTTTTTTCTTCCGGCAGTGGGACCAAGATTTACGCTGCACAATTTTGAAGCAACAAATTTAGAACTTCCCGGTTTATTTCTTACAAATTTTCTTCGCGAAGTTGTAAATACCGGAGAATCAATTCCAAGCGGAACAATAAATCCAATTGAATTTGTTCAACGAGATGTTTTCCCAAGCGGACATACTCAAATGACTTTAATCGTTATGTATCTTGCAGTAAAATTGAAATCATCAAATAAAATATTTTTATTAATTGATGGTTCACTACTTATTTTTGCTACAGTTTATTTAAGATATCATTATGTTATTGATTTAATTGGCGGTGCAATTTTTATGGTTTTTACAATTTTAACCGGCAAAATTTTATTTAATTGGTGGCAAGGAAAAACAGGAAAAACAGAAATTAATTATTAAAAATCATGATTGAAAAAAAACAACAAGTTAAAAGAATTTTTGACAGCATTTCACCAAAGTATGATTTCTTAAATCACTTCTTAAGTGTTGGAATTGATTTCTATTGGCGGAAAAAAGCATTAAAACTCACAAAAATTTCTTCTGATGCAAAACTTTTAGATATCGCTTGCGGAACCGGAGATTTTTCAATTGCAGCAAATAAAATTGGCGTTACAAAAATTACCGGAGTTGATTTAAGTAAAAATATGCTCTCCTTTTTTACCGAAAAAGCTGAATGGAGTAAGGGAAAATTAGTACAATCCGTAGCTGAATCAATTCCAATAAAAAATGAAATGTTCACAAATATTACGGTCGCATTTGGAGTTAGAAATTTTTACGATATAAAAAAAGGATTTGAAGAATTTTTTAGAGTTCTGCAAAAAAATGGAAAAGTAACAATTTTGGAATTTCGATTACCCAAGAATTTTATAATTAAAAATCTCTACCAATTTTATTTTCATAAAATCCTTCCGTTTATTGGTAAAATAATTTCAAAAGATAATGAAGCTTATACTTACCTTCCGGAATCTGTAAATATTTTTGATTCAAAAATTGATTTAGAAAAATTTTTGCATGAAGTTGGATTTAGAAATATTGAAAAGTTTTCTCTCACATTTGGAATTGTGCAAGTTGTAATTGCTGAAAAATAATAAATCCCACCGAATTGAAGGGATTAAATTTTGCCAAGAATGCACGAATTTAATGTTTACGTTTTTCGTTTCTTCGTCTTTCGTTTTAACGTTTCTACATTTTTACTTCTTCAATTTTCTTCTTTAACGAATTAAATGCTTTTGCTCTATGACTAATTCTATTTTTATCTTCCAAATTCATTTGAGCTAAAGTTAAGTCAAATTCATCCGGCTGAAAAATTGGATCATAACCAAAACC
>JBGSKB010000149.1:0-3934 GCA_041741395.1 Melioribacteraceae bacterium | reverse complement strand
TATTTTTTTCGACAAACATAAAATTATTGTTAGCACAAGAATATGAATATTACCCATTTGAAGAAGCAAAATCTATTATTACAGCATCCGCTGATAATTATTTCCCAAAAATAAATGAACCTGTTAAACTAAAGTTAAAATTTAAAAGCCCGCGGAATTCTAAAGCTGGTCAATTTGTTATTGGATTCAATATATCAAGAGGAGAAGAAGGAATTGTAATATTAGGTGGACAACCATGGAATAGGGATGAATTGCAAAAAGATCAAATTATTGAGATGGAAATGACCGTTATGTTTACAAAACAAATGGTTGCACAAATACGAGCTAACTACAGCAAAAATACCTTTGTAATATTACCATTTTATGTTGATGGAGGGTTTAGAGAAAGTTATGAAGTAAATCATCTTAGAAATAATATCGAAACACAAAAAGAGTGGATTGAAAAATCAAAAAGTGGAATAGGTGTGAATTATTTACCTGCTATGAGCGGAAAAGAGCCGGATAAAGTTTCAAAGCAGAATATTTATACATTAAATGGTTATGAAAAATCAATACTAAAAGAGACTGAAAAACAAAATATTGAATTATTTAAAAAACTTAAAAGAGAATATGATTCGCTTGATACAATTGTTCAAAAATTGGCAAGAGAAGAAAGAAGAAAACGTAATTTGGAGCATGATAAAATATTAAATGACGGACAACAAAATAATGACACATCAAATTTTAGATTTCAAAGAATAGAAAGAGATGATACTCTCAATAAATGAATTAAGCATACTGTCACAGAGCTAATAAAAGTATAGTAATTTCAAAATACTCATCGTTTCTTCATTATCTGTGTACTAAACATCCCCAAAATAAAACAAAAAAAAATATTTTCTTTTGGCAGAATTCTTGCTTTTTAAAAAAAGGAATCATAGATTTATAGACTTGATAAAAATTCATTTGCAAAATATGGGCGGACGCCGGAGTTGGAGAGCCGGGGCGGACTGTAAATCCGTTGGCGTACGCCTTTGGGGGTTCGAATCCCTCGCCGCCCACATTCCCCAGACATTTTTAAGCGGGGGTAACTCAATTGGTAGAGTCACAGCCTTCCAAGCTGTTGGTTGCGAGTTCGAACCTCGTCCCCCGCTCATTCAATCTGGGGATTTTGTTTTTTTAAAATTTTCTCTACTTTTTCAAGCTGACGTAGCTCAGTTGGTAGAGCACATCCTTGGTAAGGATGAGGTCACCGGTTCAATCCCGGTCGTCAGCTCTATAAGCTAATAATTGTGTAAGAAGTAACATTGAGGAAAAAATGGCAAAAGCTAAAAATGCTCGACAAAATATTATTTTAGAAAGTTCGGCAAAAACTGGGTACAGATATACTACTACAAAAAATAAAAGAAATCATCCGGCACGTGTTGAATTTAAAAAATATGATCCGGTTGTAAGAAAACATGTAATTTTTAAGGAAACCAAATAAATACGTCAGTGGCTCAATTGGTAGAGCAGCGGTCTCCAAAACCGCAGGTTGGGGGTTCGAGTCCCTCCTGACGTGCAACTAAAAATTATTGGAATTATGAAAGAGAAAATAATAGAGTTTTTTAACGGTGTTGTAAAGGAAATGAAAAAAGTTACTTGGCCAACTCAAGAAGAGTTGAAAGAGTCTACTACAATTGTAATTGTTGTTTGTTTAATAATTGCTGTTTTTACCTATGCCGTTGATATGGGTGTTACTCAGTTATTTCAAGGAATATTTTAGTTTTGGAAAATTCAAATTTCAAATGGTATGTAGTTAGGACTTTTTCTGGTCACGAAAACAAGGTAAAATCTATAATTGATTTAGAATTAGCTGATAATTCTGAACTAAAAGCAAGAATAGAGGAAATCCTTGTACCCGTTGAAAAAGTTTTTGAAGTTAAAGACGGTAAAAAAAGAACAAAGACAAAAAATTTTTTTCCCGGTTACGTTTTAATAAAAGCTGATTTAGATAATAGAGTTTTAGATTTTATATCCAATACACCTTCGGTTATGGGATTCTTAGGCGGACAGAAAAAACCAAATCCGCTTCAACCAGATGAAGTTAAGAGAATTGTAGGTCGTATTACGAAGGATGAAGAAACAGAAAGAACAGATACAATTTTCAGATACGGAGATTATGTAAAGATTATTGATGGTCCATTTAACAATTTTTCTGGTGTTATTGAAGAAGTAAATGAAGATAGGTTAAAAATAAAAGTACTTGTTTCAATTTTTGGCAGAAAAACTCCTGTTGAAATTGATTTTGTTCAAGCAGAATTAGAAAAATAAATTTAGGTTTAAAAATGGCTAAAAAAATTGATAGTTATATTAAGTTACAAATTCCTGCTGGCGCAGCAAATCCTTCACCACCAGTTGGTCCGGCATTAGGTCAAAAAGGTGTAAATATTATGGAATTTTGTAAGCAGTTTAATGCTAGAACTGCTGACAAAGCTGGTTTAATAATCCCAGTTGTTATTACTGTTTTTGCTGATAAAAGTTTTACATTTATTACAAAAACTCCACCTGCAGCAGTTTTACTCAAAAAAATTGCAAAAGTAGATAGAGGTTCTGCCGAACCTAATAAAACAAAAGTTGCAGCAGTAACAGATGCTCAAATTCAAGAAATTGCAGAAACTAAGATGGCTGACCTTAATGCAAATGATATTGAACATGCAAAAAGTATGATTGCTGGTACAGCGAGAAGTATGGGAATAACCATTAAATAAAAAAAAGTTGGATAAAATGAAAGTATCTAAAAGAGTTAAAAAAATAAAAGAAAATGTAAAAGTAGCTAAAGAATATTCTTTAGAAGATGCTATAAAGACTTTAAAAGAAGTTAGCAATGTTAAATTTACTGAATCTTTAGATTGTGCTATTAGACTTGGAGTTGATCCAAAACATGCCGATCAAATGGTACGTGGAACTGTTTCGCTTCCGCATGGAACTGGTAAAAAAGTTAGAGTACTAGTTATTACAAAAGAACCGAAAGCAAAAGAAGCTTTAGATGCTGGTGCTGAGTATGCAGGCTTTGAAGAATATTTAGAGAAAATTAAAGAAGGCTGGACTGATGTTGATGTAATTATAGCATCACCAGACTCTATGGCTGAATTAGGTAAATTAGGAAGAATTTTAGGTCCACGTGGTTTAATGCCAAATCCTAAAACCGGAATAGTTCATGCTTCTTTAGGCAAATTATCATTTACAGAAAATCAATTAGTTGATAATGTAAAGGAATTTCTAAAAACAATTATAAAGCTAAAACCATCAGCTGCAAAAGGAACTTATGTAAAAAGTTTATTTTTAAGCAGCACAATGGGTCCTGGTTTAGCAATTGCAAAGGATGATGTTTTAGCAAACTATAAATAAGAATTACGCACTCAAAATAAATATAAACAATTGCTTCATTGTTTATTTTTGAATTATTGAATCGGGTAAAAGATGAATAAGAATGAAAAAATAGAAAGCATGTCTGAAATACGTAAACTTGTAGAAAAATCAACTGGAATGTATCTTGTTGATTACGCTGGAGTAAATGTTGAAGATATTAGCTTTCTGAGAAGAGAATTTCAAAAAGAAAATGTTAACTATAAAGTATTTAAAAACACTTTTCTAAAAAGAGTTCTTAAAGAAATTGGTGGTTATGAAAAATTTGAACCACTTTTAATAGGTATGACTGGTGTTGCTTTTACTAGTGATAATTTTATTGCTCCTGCTAAAGTAATTAAAAAATTTAGTAAGGATAAAAATAAATTTACATTTAAAGGAAGCTACATCGAATCACAATTTTATGGTGCTGATCAATTAGATAGTTTAGCATCAATGCCAACAAAAGAAGAAATGATAGCATCAATCATAGGTAGTATTGCTGCTCCAGCATCTGGAATTGTTGGTGCAATTAACGCAGTTTTAAGAGATTTAGTTAGTGTTGTTG
>JBGSKB010000148.1:0-1573 GCA_041741395.1 Melioribacteraceae bacterium | reverse complement strand
AACATGTTTTTCTGCATGATATGAACTTCTTACAAGCGGACCAGATTCTACTGCTTCAAAACCTAATTTTTTACCTTCCTCTTTATACATCGCAAATTCTTCGAGCGTAACATATCTATCAACCTGAAAATGATTTTTGGTTGGTTGCAAATATTGCCCAATTGTCATAATATCACAATTATGATTTTTGAGATCTTTCATTATTTCAAAAACTTCTTCAGTTTTTTCACCAATGCCTACCATAATTCCACTTTTTGTTCTCATCCCTTTAGATTTAAACCATTTTATCAAATTTAAACTTCTTTGATAATTTGCTTGAGGACGAACAGCATGATATAATCTTTGCACTGTTTCTAAATTATGGTTTAAAATATCCGGTGGATTTTTCATAATAATTTTAAATGCTTCTTCATCACCTTGAAAATCCGGAATTAAAATTTCAATTGAACAATTTGGCGATTTTTCCCTAATTAATTCAACAGTTTTTGCAAAAATTGCAGCTCCGCCATCTTTCAATTCATCTCGATTTACTGAAGTTATTACAACATGTTTTAATCCCAAATCTATTACTGATTGAACAACTCTGTTAGGTTCATCCCAATCTAAAAAAGTTGGACGTCCGGATTTAACATCACAAAATCCGCAAGTTCTAGTGCATGTATCTCCGAGAATCATATAAGTTGCGGTTCTGTTATTCCAGCATTCCGCAAGGTTGGGACATTTTGCTTCTTCACAAACTGTATTTAATTTGGATTTTCTCATCATTGAAAGAACTTCTCTGTAATTATCCCCAGAAGGTAATCTAACTTTTAACCAATCTGGTCTTCTGCCCAAATCAGTTTTTTCTTGTTCAACTGTATCTTTATATTCTCTTTGATGTCTGTTTAATTTCATACCAAATACTTTCTTTAATTTTCTTGCATGTAAAAATAATCAAAACATTTCTTTAATATTCACAATTTCAAAAATTACCTATTGTATTTCAACATTAAGTGCTTTTGTCATTTTGTTAACTTTAGACACTTTCTTTTTACTAATTTGTTATATTTGTACAACATTGCAAAGAAAATTTATGTATTGTCCAAATTGTAAAAATCCAATGATAGTTTTAGAGTTTGAGGGAGTTGAAACTGACTTCTGCACAAACTGCGAAGGCATTTGGCTTGATACCGGAGAGTTAGAACTTTTTCTGGAAAATTCAAAAGATAAAGAAGAATTATTAAATTCATTTTCCAAAGCCAAAGAAATAAATGAGAAAAAAAGGCGCTGCCCTATTTGTAATAAAAAAATGAGCAAAACAAGAGTTAGTGATGATAAAGACATCGTATTAGATGAATGTAAATATGGACACGGTTTATGGTTTGATAAAGGTGAAATTTTAGAAGTTATTAAAGAAGGTTCGGTAAATAAGGAGAACAAAATTGTAAAAGTTCTTGAAGATATGTATAAAAAGAAAATTGAAAAAGTAGTTAGTAATTAGAAATTAAAATAAAATAGATGGAGGATAAATGAGTGCGTTTTTAATTTTTGTAATAGCAATTGTTGTAATTGCGATGTATGCAGTTTCAATTTA
>JBGSKB010000147.1:0-11776 GCA_041741395.1 Melioribacteraceae bacterium | reverse complement strand
GCTCCAAAAATTTGCTTTACTCAAATAGATTTTAATATTGATCATTTTTTTGAAACTAATAAAAACAAAGAAATTTTTACAATTGATTTGCCTGGTGTAAATCCTTATAGATTTTATAATTGTGTCAATGAATTAGTTGAGAAACCGGATAAAACTACTAAAACAATCAGCTTGGGAAGTTTGTTAAAAGAAATTTCCTACAAATTTTTGCGTCATGGTTTTTGGTTTGCATCTGGTGAAGAACTGAAATTTTTCCCAATGCCTTCCGAAACAGAATTGGAAAATAAATATTACTATTGGTGGAAACACGTTTTATAAAATTAAAAGGCGAATTGAAAAATTCGCCTTTTTTATTTCAAAACTTTTGTAAAATTTAAAATATTTAATTTTCTTTAGGTTTTGGAAAAGCAAACATTTTAACAAGATTAATTTTAATCTTGGTTGCGTGTAAAATTACGAAATCAAAATTATCTATTTTAATTTTTTCACCTTTAGCTGGAATTCTTCCAATGTGTGAAGTTATAAATCCGGCAATTGTTGCATAATCTCCATCCGGAATATCCAACTCATATTCTTCATTTAAAACATCAGTTTCAATTCTGCCGCTTAATACAAAAGTTTTATCATCAATTTTTTTGCAAACGTCGGGATCCTCATCATATTCGTCTCTAATTTCTCCAAACATTTCTTCAATCAAATCTTCAACTGTTAAAATTCCCGCCGTTCCGCCAAATTCATCAACAATTACCGTAAATGAAATTCTTTCTTCTAAAAATTCACTGAGCATATCAAGACTTTTTTTAGTTTCCGGAACAAATAAAACTTCGCGTAAAACAGATTCTAAATTTTGTGGATTTTTAAACATATCATAAACATTTACAACACCTTTTATATTATCTAAATTCTCTTCATATACAGGAAGTTTAGAATATCCGGATTCTATAAAAACATTAATGACTTCGTTCATTGGCAAATCTATACTTACACCAACAATTTCTGTTCTGGGTGTCATTGCTTCATAAACTTTTTGTTCAGCTAAATCAATAATATTTTTTATAATATCAGAATCTTCTTCATCAACTTTACCAACTTTTGATCCTTCAACAATTAAAGAATGAATATCTTCTTTATGCATAATATCTGCAACTTCATCAGATAGATCATTTTTTCTTGTTAACAAAAGTGAAATAGAATCGGTTAATTTTACAAAAGGGTATAAAATAATTGAAATAATTTTTATAGGTATTGAAGAAATTAACAATAAAAATACAGAAAGTTCTCTGCCAATATATTTTGGAATTAATTCACCAAAAAGTAAGAGTAATAAAGTAGAGATTACCAGAATTACTGCTTCTGTAAAATTATAAATTCTTGTAAGAAAAATAGTTATTAATGATGCGAAAGCAATGTTTACAATATTGTTTGATATCAAAATTGTAGAAAAAAATGTCTGAGGATTATTTACAAAAAACAAAGCATATTTTGCTGCAATATTTTTTTTCCTTGCAAGTAGTTCAATTTTAAGTTTGTTTGAAACAATAAAAGCAAGTTCAGCGGAAGAAAAAAATCCGCTCATTAGTAAAAGAATAACCAATCCAATAAATTCAAAAGTCATTTCTAAAAAACCTCTTCAACATTTATATTTTCAATATAGTATTTTAATTCATTTCCGTCTGAGTTGAAAATTAATTCTAAAGTAATATTTTTCTTTTTATTGAAATCTTTATTCACCGATAATCCTTGAAGTGTAGAATATATAATTTCTTTTGAAGATTTTTCAATTGTTTGGATGATTTTGGGTTGAATAAAATATAATTCTTTTTCATCTTGATAAATCTTAACATACTTTAGTTCAACTTTTTCAAATTTATAATCATCATTTTGTTGAATTGAAAATTTTCCGCTGATGTGAAATTTTGAATCTGAACCCGGCATTAAGTTTACCCAACTTACGGTTTTTTCAATATTCAATACAATATCATTTATTTTTTTAGTAATAATTTTCTCCTCAACTTTTTCTTTTTCCATTTTGACGGAATCAGTTGTTGAGCAGCTAAAAAATGAAATAGCAAAAATTGTAAAAAATATTTTAATTAATAGTTTCATATTTTTTTCAACTAAAATACAATTGCCTCTTCGTATATGCCAAATGGAATTTTTAGAACTTCAACCATTTCACCAAGTGTAACATAATTCTCTGCAGATTTAATAAGAATTGGCATAAGATTAATATTATTTCTTGCCGCAAAATCAAGTTCGTTCAAGCATTCATCAACTTTTAATTTATTTCTTCTTTCTTTCAATTTAGCTAATCTTTCTTTCTGTTTTGCTTCAACATCTTTTGAAATTTGTAAAATTGGTATATTAATTTTTTCATCTTTTTCTATAAATTCATTTACACCTACGACAAATTTTTCTTTTTTATCCAATTCAATTTGATATCTATAAGCACTAAGAGAAATTTCTTTTTGAAAATATCCCGCATCAATTGCCGGAATTACTCCGCCTAAAGAATCAATTTCCGCAAAAATCTTTTCTGCTTCCTGCTCCATTTTATCTGTCAAAGATTCTATAAAATAACTTCCGCCAAGTGGATCAACAGTATTTATAACTCCAGTTTCATAAGCTAAAATTTGCTGAGTTCTTAGAGCAATTTTTACAGCTTTCTCACTTGGTAAAGCAAGAGTTTCATCCATAGAATTAGTATGTAGGGATTGAGTTCCGCCAAGTACAGCAGCCATTGCTTGAAATGCAGTTCTAATAATATTATTTTCCGGCTGCTGCGCTGTTAAAGTGCAACCGGCAGTTTGCGTATGAAACCGCATCCACCAAGACCTTGGATTTTTCGCTCCATATTTTTCTTTCATATGTTTGGCATAAATTCTACGAGCAGCTCTATATTTTGCAATTTCTTCAAAAAAATCTAAATGAGAATTGAAGAAAAAAGAGATCCTCGGTGCAAATTCGTCAATATCCATTCCCCTTTCAATTGCATGTTCAATATATGAAAAACCATCTGCTAGAGTATAAGCTAATTCTTGTGCGGCAGTAGCTCCGGCTTCTCTAATATGGTAACCGCTGACAGAAACTGGATTAAATTGTGGAACTTCTTTCGTTGAATACTCAATCATATCAGTAATAATTCGCATTGAAGGCTTTGGAGGAAAAATAAATTCTTTTTGTGCGATATATTCTTTCAAAATATCATTCTGTAAAGTTCCGCGAAGTTGATCAAATTTTACACCTTGCTTTTTTGCAAATGCAAGATAAAATGCAAAAACCATTGCCGCCGGTGAATTTATTGTCATTGATGTAGAAACTTGATCTAAAGGAATTCCATCAAATAATATTTCCATGTCTTCAAGTGATGAAATTGCAACGCCGCAAAGTCCAACTTCGCCAATGCTCATTTCATTATCTGAATCATAACCCATTAATGTAGGTAAATCAAATGCAACTGATAAACCGGTTTGTCCGTGTGACAATAAATATTTAAATCTTTCGTTTGTATCTTCCGGAGAACCAAATCCGGCAAACTGACGCATTGTCCACAACTTGCCTCTATATCCAGTTGAATGAATTCCTCTTGTATATGGATATTGTCCGGGAAATCCAATATCATTAATAAAATTTTTATTCTCTAAATCTTCCGGACTATAAAGTGGATTAATTTTTTCTCCCGAAACCGTTGTGTACTTTAAATCATTTTTTTTTGAATTCTCAAAACTATTTTCAAATTTTTCTTTAGCATTTAAAAAAGTATTATCCAAAATATTTTCCTTTCATCTTTTACACAAAAAATAATAAAATAAGAATTTTAATAGTAGTATGTCTTTACTGAATGCAATTAGGTTCTTCCAAATCTTTTGTCAAATTCAATTAATGGAATTTTAACAATAATTGGTCGACCGTGTGGACAAACATAAGGCATTGAAGTTGCAAAAAGCTGATCTACTAATATCCGCATTTCTCTTTCAGTCAACTTATCACCAGCTTTAATTGCAGCTTTGCAAGAGTAAGATTTTGCAATATTATCTTTTTGTTCTAAGTGTTTCTCTTCATCATTTGTTTTATACTCATTCAGAATATCGAGAAAAGTTTCAACTTCAGAACCGACATTTATATCCGATGGAACTCCATCAATCACAACCACATTTTTTGAAAAGAATTTTAATGAAAATCCCAATTTTGTTAAGTGAGGTTCAAGTTCTTTTACTAACAAATAATCAGCAGGATCAAGCTGTACAGTTTGCGCAAAAAGTAATTGTTGCGTAAATGGTAAATTTGCCTCAAACGAATTTATTGCTTTTTCATACAAAATTCTTTCGTGTGCAACATGAGCATCAATTATCATTAATCCGCTTTTTATTGGAGTTAAAATATATTTATTATGAAGCGCAACAATAAAAGTTGTATCACCTTTTGGCGTTTCTTCAACATTTATATTTGCAGGAGAATGATAAATTTGCTTTGATTTTTCTTCATCAAACGGATGATCTGAATTTTCTATGATTACCGATTTTTTTATATTATTATTAAGTGAGTTGAATAATAAATCAATTTCGTTCTCATTATAAGTTTTTGGTTTTTCTTTTCTTATTGAACTTTGACCAATAAAATTGGGACGATCGTCAAAATTATTTTTTCCAATTGGATTTGGATAATTATTTTTTATTGACGTAGAATTTGATTCGCTTTCTTTTAATTCAATATTAGGGACCAAATCATATTGTCCCAAACCTTTTTTAACAACAGCTCTAATAAAATTGTAAATATCTCTTTCATCTTCAAATTTTACTTCTAACTTTGAGGGGTGAACATTTACATCAACTTTTTTAGGATCAAGCTCAAGGAATAAAACAAAAAATGGATAATCACCTTTTTCTAATAAATCATCAAATGCTTTAAATACAGCGTGATTTATTGACTTATTTGTTACAAATCTTTTGTTAATAAAAAGATATTGATCACTTTTACTTTTTGTTAAATATGTTGGTTTTGATATATAACCGTTTACAGAAATGTAATCAGTTAATTCCTCAACTTTAATAACGCCGTCAAGAATATTATCGGCAAAAATTGCAGACATTCGATCATCAAGATTTGAAGATTTGAAATCGTAAATTAATTCATCATCATTCCATAATTTAAAACTTACAGAAGGATTGCTTAATGCAATTTTCTTAAATGAATCAAGTAGATGCTTTAATTCTGTTGCGTGTGATTTCAAGAAATTTCTTCTTGCCGGTGTATTATAAAATAAATTTTTTACAGCAATTGAAGTTCCTTTTGGGAAACTTCCTTTCTCAACTTTAAGTTCATCATTTTCAACTTTTAAATAAATCCCAATTTCACTTTCTCTTGTTTCTGTCTTTAATTCAAAAATACTTACGGAAGCAATTGAACTTAAAGCTTCTCCTCTAAATCCAAAAGTATTAATATTATTTAAATCTTCAATCGTACTAATTTTACTCGTCGCATGACGTTCAATGCTTAACAAAGCATCGGATTCATTCATTCCAACGCCATCATCAATAATTTGTACAAGAACTGTTCCTGCTCTTTTTATATAGACTTCAATATTTTTTGCTTCAGCATCAAGAGAATTTTCCATCAATTCTTTCAAAACAGATTCCGGGCGTTGAACAACTTCGCCGGCAGCAATTTTATTTGCAATGTTATCCGGTAATATTTTTATTGAATTACTTTTCATAAATATTTATTACGTTAAGCGAAAAATACCAAATTATTGTTTCTTTTTTCTTTCATAAAAATAAACATCAAATTCATCAAAATTTTCTACTTTAATTAGATTCCAGTTTGCATTATTAATTTTTGGAAATTTTGTATCTCCTTCAACAGAAAATTTCATTTTCGAAAGAATAATTTTGTCAACATTTTTTAAGGCAGAAAGGTAAATTTTATATCCACCGCAAATAAAAACTTTTTCAAAATTATTTTTCCTTAAATAATTATAGGCAAATTTTAAGGAAGGAAATATTAAAACTTTGTTATTATTGATTGATTCGGGAGTTTTAGAAATTACAATATTCGTTCTATTTTTTAACGGTTTACCTAAACTTTCAAAAGTTTTTCTTCCAAAAATTACTGCAGAATTTAACGTTGTATTTTTGAAATGCTCTAATTCTTGTTTTATACTCCATGGAATTTTTCCGTTATTTCCTATTATTCCATTTTGAGAAACTGCCGCAATAATTATTTTTTTAAGTTCTGTTTTAGGTTTTACCACGGTGCTTTTAAATTAAGCTGTTGAAGTTTTTCTTCAAATTCAAAACGTTCTAAATTATTTGTAATTTTTTCATCTTTTAATTTCAGCCAACCGAGTTCTTTGGCTTTATCAATTGCATGCTGATTTTTACCGTTTGAAATTAAACTTAACAATTCTAATTCTAATCCAGAAAAAGATTTTGAATTCAGTTTGTAATCTTCAAAAGCTTGCCAAGTTAATGGAACCCATTTTTTTATAATTTCATAACCAATTGTTTCCGCATATTTTCTAATTTCTAATTGAGCGTGTTTATCCATTCTTAAACGTAAAAAATGCAATAGATTATGAAGATCAATTTTCCAATATGCTTCTGTGTATGTGGAAAGTGGCAAATCTTTTCGTGCTTGTTCGCGGGCAACACCTTTTTCAATTCTTTTATTATAAATGTTCCAAATTTCTTGATGCAGATTTTTTTCTTCATTAGAAAGTTTTACACCTTTTTCAATCGATAAAAATCCTTCACTTCCTTGTTTATTAGATGTTGACTGCATTCTCCATTCATCATCTTTTGTTTTTGCAGCTTGATCAATTGCAATAGAATATCTTGTGGAATATTCATTAACATTCGCAGTTCTGTGTCTTATCCACTGACGCCAAGTATCCATTGGAACACGAACATGTAATTTTATTTCGCACATTTCAAAAGGCGTTGAATGATCATGTCGCATCAAATATCTTATTAATCCTTTATCTTGACTGACTTGCTTTGTTCCGGCACCATAAGAAACTCTTGCAGCTTGTACAATTGACTGATCAGATCCCATATAATCTACAACTCTAACAAATCCATCATCTAAAACTTTAAATGGTTTTCCAAGAATTTCATTTAATGAATCTACCATAGTCGGTTTCAAATTTTCAAATTCTTTTTTTTCGTTCATTATTCCCTTTTGAAAAATATTTTTTATTTATACTAACTCTTTAAATTTTTGAATTAATTTATTTTTTAGTTCAAGCAAATCTTGACTAATAATTTTAACTTCTCCTAAAACCGGCATAAAATTAGTGTCTCCATTCCACCTTGGTACAAGATGAAAATGTAAATGTGTATGAATTCCCGCACCGGCAGCTTTACCAATATTTGCACCAAAATTAAATCCTTGCGGAGAAATTAAATTTCTTAAAGCAATTATTGAAATTTTATTTAGATAAGTAATTTCAATTAATTCTTCGGTTGTAAGTTCTGTGTAGTCAGATAAATGACGATATGGAATTATCATCAAATGACCATTATTATATGGGTAAAGGTTTAACATCACAAAATTTAATTTGCCTTTGTAAACAACAAGACAATCATCACTTTCTAAATTATAATTTTCTATTCCACAAAAAACACAACTATCATTATCTTTGGCATTCTTAAAAGAATTAATATAGTTTGAACGCCAAGGCGACCACATTTTTTCCAAATCAAAATCTCACTAAATAAAAGAGGTTGTTTCATATTTAACGAAAACAACCTCTGAGTTTACTAAAATAAAAATCTACTATTCTTCTTGTTTAGATTTATTATATTCTTCAATAACTTTTGCTTCAACATCTTTAGGAACGGGTTCATAATGTGAAAACTCACGACTATGAATTCCCCTTCCGGAAGTTAAACTTCTTAATTGAGTTGAATATTTATAAAGATCGGCAAGCGGAACTTTTGCTTTAATAATTTGGAATGGACCTTCTGAATCCATACCGGAAATTTTACCACGTCTGCTAGAAATATCACCCATTACATCGCCCATGAATTCTTCCGGAACTTTAATCGACAAATCATAAATTGGTTCAAGAAGCACGGGGTTTGCGGCAAGAAATCCTTTTTTGAATGCTTGCGAACCGGCAATTTTAAATGAAACTTCATCAGAATCTACGTTGTGGAAATTTCCATCAAACAATGTTACTTTAATATCAACAACTTTGCTTCCGGTTAAAATTCCTTTTTCTAATAATTCTCTTATTCCTTTTTCAACACCCGGAATAAATCTACCAGGAATTACTCCACCCACAATTGCATTTACAAATTCAAAACCGCCGCCTTGAGGCATTGGTTCAACTTTAATAAAAACATGACCAAATTGACCGCGACCACCAGATTGTTTTTTATGTTTATATTCAGCGCTTTCACAAATTCCGCGAACAGTTTCTCTGTATGGAATTCTTGGTTCAACTAAATCTACTTCAACTTTGTATCTGTCTTTTAAAAGTTTTGTTGCTAATGTTAACTGAAGTTCTCCTTGCCCGGAAATAATTGTTTGAGATAATTCCGGCTCAAATTTAACTAACAATGTTGGATCTTCTTCATGAACTGTATGCAAACCGGATGAAATTTTATCTTCATCACCTTTTGATTTTGGAATAACCGCGCCTCTAATTACAGGATTTGGAAATTCAATATGCGGTAAAATTATTCCCAACTCTCTGCTGCATAAAGTATTATTTGTATGAGTATCTTTAAGTTTTACAACTGCCCCAATATCGCCGGCTAAAAGTTCAGTTACTTCCGTTCTGTTATGTCCATTTAAAACAAATAACTGTCCTAATCTTTCTGGTTTATTTCTTTCTTCATTAAATAAATCTAAGCCGGGGGTTAACTTTCCAGAATAAACTTTGAAAACAGAAAGTTCACCAACATGAGCTTCAGATAGTGATTTAAATACTAATAATGCAGGTTCACCTTTTGGATCACACTTGATTTCAACAGTTTGTTCTGCACCAACTTTTTTTGCCGGAATTGGTTTTCTATCACATGGAGCTGGTAAATACTCAACAACGAAATCAGCAAAGTCAGATAATCCAGCACCTTTTTCTGCAGATACAGCAAAGAGTGGAATCAGCGATCGTGAGATTATTGCACTTTTCAATCCTTTTGCAAAATCTGCATCACTTAATGTACCTTCTTCAAAAAATTTATTCATCAATTCTTCTGTAGATTCTGCAACTTTTTCAAGTAATTCTTCTCTTAACTTTTCAGCTTTTTCTTTAAACTGAGAAGGAATTTCTTCTTCGGTTACTTTTTTAGATTTTGAATCACCAAAAGTAAATTTCTTCATTTTTATAACATCAATAACGGAATTAAAATTTGGTCCTTCATTAACCGGAAAACTAACAACCGCAATATCATGACTCAATCTTTCTTTTGCAACTTCAACTGTATTATCAAAATTAGAATGTTCATTATCTAATTTATTAACCATTACAGCCGATGGTAAATTTAATTTTTGAATATATTCCCAAGCAGATTCAGTTCCAACTTCAACACCTTCCATTCCTTTTAAAACAACAATCGCAGTATCAACAACATGTAAACTTGATTTAACTGCACCAATAAAATCGGAATAACCAGGAGCATCTAATAAATTGATTTTTGTGTTTTTCCAAATTAAATGAAGTGCAGATGCCGATATTGATATTTGTCTTTCAATTTCATTAGCATTAAAATCTGATGTTGTAGTTCCTTCGGCTATTGTTCCAATTCTGTTTATTTCACCAGCAGAAAAAAGTAAAAATTCTGATAAGGAAGTTTTTCCACTTCCACCATGACCAACGAATGCAATATTTCTAATTGCATCAGGAGTAAAAGCACCCAAAATGCCTCCAAATATTTTGTAGGTTATTATTCAGCAATTAATTATATAATTTTCTCCAAAATGCAGAAACTCCTTTTGAAATTGCAGAAACATTATTCAACAAATCTTGTATTGGATTTCTTGATGAATATTCATCTTTTCTAAAGGAAAATTTTGAAACTGTATTTCTAACATTTTGAATAGTATTACTTATATCAAATATTCTTTTTTCGGTTTCCTCACTTATTTTTACAACTTTTTCTGTAATAATTGTGAGGTTTTGTAGTATTGGTTCAAGACGATTATTCAATTGATTAATATCTTCTTGTACTACATCTAGTGTATTATTTAATTTTCTTAATGCAAATATTAAATAGATTCCAACAATAATTGCAGTAATTATAAGAATCACTAATAAAACATCTAAGATTGTCATATATTAAACTTCTCTTTCAGTTTTATAAGTTTCAACACCAGCTTTAATAGCGCTTTTTAATTTATCGCCCTCTTTGCCAAATTTATCTTTTCCAGATTCAACAATATCTTTTGTTTTAATTTTTGCATCATTTAGAATTTTTTCTGCTTCTTCTAATAAATTATCTACTTTTTCTTTAGCTTCAGAGATAAGTTTTTCGGATTTTTTTTTTCCATCATTAATAAGAGAATTTGCTCTTCCTTTTGCTTGCTCAATATAATCTTCAGCTCCGTTTAAAAAGTCTTCAGATTTTTCCTTTATTTCACCTCTTAGTTCACGTCCGGATTTTGGTGCAAACAACAATCCTAAAACTGAGCCAATTATTGTTCCGGTTAAAAGTCCTAAAATAAGACCTTTACTCATTCCATTTTCATCACTCATTTTATCCTCCAGTTTGTTTATTTAATAAATTTTATAATATTACCAAAAAATTCAAAAATCAAGATAAATATAAATATTTAATGAAAAACTTAGATTTTTATAAAAACAGTTTCACAATATCTTTTGATTTCTTTTCCAATATAAATATAAACTTAGAAATCCAATAATAATAGGAATCCACAAAGTAAATATTCTTATAAAAATTGTTACCGCAACAGCAATATTAATTTCAATTCCATTCTGAATCAATAAATATGTTAAAGAACTTTCTGTAGTTCCTAATCCACCTGGCAACATACTAACTGAACCTAAAATAATTGCCAAAGAATATGATGAAATTGCCTTAAGGACAAATATATCTGTTATAAAATTACTTAGAATTATATAAAAACAAAAGAATTCCATTAACCATGCGAAAATACTTAAAATATAAATTTTAGGATTGACTAATATTTTTTGACTTTCATGAAGAATTGCCATTTTTGTAGAATCAATGTTGAGAAATTTAAATTTGCTTAAGATATTTATGATTTTTCCGTAAATCTTAGAATTAGAAATAGCTATTATTAAAATTGAACTTGCTAAAATAAGTACAAATAAGATAATTAGGTTTTCCCAAAAATAAATCAATAAAATTGTTTGAATTAGTAAAAGTGTTAAAAATTCACTAAATCTTTCCGCAATAACTAAAGGGATACTAATTTCATAATCAATATTGTTATTCTTTTTGAGGAAATAAGATTTTATTACTTCTCCAAATTTTCCGGGTGAAATACTCATTATTTGTCCCAAACCAAATAACAAAACCGATTGAGAAATATCAATTTTTTTAATTTCTAATTTTACAAGAAAATGCCATCTGAAAAATTTTAACATCAGAATTAGAATTGAGATAAAAAATGCAAAGAATAATTTTGAAATAGAAAAGTTAGTTAATGAATTTAGCAGAGACTTGTAATCTGAATAAAAAATTAAAACTATGTAAATAAGAAGTGCGAAAAATAAAGTTAGAATTATATTTCGTTTAAATTTTTGCAAACTATCAATTTAGATTTTCAAGTATGCGGAAAATTT
>JBGSKB010000146.1:0-12990 GCA_041741395.1 Melioribacteraceae bacterium | reverse complement strand
TCCAAGTGAGAGCGGATTTGTTTCAAAGTTTGCTGATTTGATTGGTCTTGAAGGAATTGAATTTAAACAACGATTAGAAGTTCTTCCTTACATAGTTCAGAAAGCTCAATATTTAAAGCATGAAAACGGTGATCCGTTTTATAAAGGAAATCAATATCAAACATCGGTCGGAGCAGATTTTAAAATTGGAATTGGAAGCAATTTTAATATTGATGCAACAGTTAATCCTGATTTTGGGCAAGTTGAAGTTGATCCAGCGGTTATAAATCTTTCAGCATTCGAAACTTATTTTCAAGAAAAGAGACCTTTTTTTATTGAAGGACAAAATATGTTTTACTTTGGAATTGGCGGTGCAAATAATAATTGGGGATTTAATTTTGGAAATCCGGAATTGTTTTACTCAAGAAGAATTGGCAGAGCCCCACAAGGAAATTTACCGGATTATGAATATGTTGATTATCCAAAAGAAACAAGAATTCTAGGAGCTGCAAAATTAACCGGAAAAATTGACGAGAATTGGTCACTTGGTGCTTTGAATACAGTAACAGAAAGAACTTTCTCAACAATTTCAATAAATAATAAAAAATCAGATTGGGAAGTTGAACCTCTGACAAATTATGGTGTTTTTAGAACTCAAAAACAATTTGATGACAACCGACATTCAATTGGAGCAATGTTTACTTCTGTTAATAGAGATTTAAGTGCGCCAAAATTAAATTCCACATTTAGCAAAGAAGCATATACGTTTGGGTTAGACGGATGGACATTTTTAGATTCGGCAAAGCAATATGTAATCACAAGTTATTTTGTAGGCTCTTACACTAGCGGTTCAAAAGAATATATGACTTTTCTTCAAGAACAACCTTACAGATATTTTCAGCGTCCAGATGCTACTTATATGAAACTTGATTCAAACAGGACAAGTATTGGCGGATATTACGGACGTGTAATGTTGAATAAACAAGATGGGAATTTTTATATTAATACTGCATTAGGTGTAGTTTCTCCAGGTTTTGAAAATAGTGATTTGGGATTTCAATGGATGGCTGATAAAATTAACGGACATTTAGTTTTAGGTTATCGCTGGTTTGATCCGGATAATATATTTAGGAGAAAATGGGTTTACTTAGCACATTTTAGAGATTATGATTTTGAAGGAAATTTACTTAATAATGGAATTATGCTTTATTCTTCATTACAGTTTTTAAATTACTATGGTATTTTCATTCAAGGATTTTACAACACAGAAGAATATACTAGAGTTTTAACTCGCGGTGGTCCTTTAGCAAAAAATCCATCTCAGCATTCATTGAATATTAATGCTTCAACCGATTCAAGAGAAAAATTAATTTTAGAATTAGAAACATCATATTATGGAGATAAATTAGGAAGCAAAGCTTACGATCTTGGTCTTGAATTAGAATGGAAACCAATTACACAATTAAGTTTTAGCTTTGGTCCAAATTATTCTATAAATAAGGATAAACGCCAATGGATTGGAAGTTTTGCAGATATTAATGCAATAAATACTTTTAATAATAGATATGTTTTTGGCGAACTTGAGCAAAAAACTATTTCAGCAAATATAAGACTAAATTGGACTATCACACCGCAAATGAGTTTACAGTTGTTTTTGCAGCCATTAATTTCTGTGGGAAATTATAACAACTTTAAAGAATTAGCAAAATCAGCTTCTTTGGATTATAATAATTATTCTGATTTAGGAGCTGTGAAATATAATTCTGAAAATGATGAATACTCAATTGATCCGGATAAATCGGGACCGTCTGAGCAATTTACTTTTAGCAATCCTAATTTTAATTATAAATCAATTAGAGGAACAATTGTTTTCCGCTGGGAAGTTTTACCTGGTTCAATTTTCTATTTGGTTTGGTCTCAAGATAGAGATGATTATAATAATCCCGGTGATTTACAATTTAGACGAGATTTTAACAATATAATTAGTGCAGAAACAAATGATATTTTTCTGGCAAAGTTTTCTTATTGGTTGGATATTTAGAAAAATCAAAAATGAAAAGTTAAAAATCAAAATTATTCCAATTATTTTTTCAGATGTTTATAAAATCTTTTTTGTTTTATATTTTGGAATCTTCTTAAAAACTAAAATTAATAATGTCATCAAAATATTAACTGCAAATGTTGAAATGATTGATAACTCTTTTGTTGGTAATTTTATTATTCCCCAAAGGTGATAAAAACTTAGATAAGTTTTATAATAAATTTCGGAGGAAAAGATGAAGATTTTAAAAGTAATATCAACAATGTCATTTTGTATATCACTTTTGATTTTTAACACAAATTCAAATTGTCAAGACATGAAAAAACTTGCTAAAAAAGCTTACCAAGATTTACTCAAAGAATTGGATAAAAACAAAGATGGCAAAATTAGTAAATCGGAATTTATGAAAGCTTGGAAAGATAAAAATGTAGGTGAAAAAAATTTTAGTCAATTTAATCAAAACAAAGATAGTTTTATTACTGAAGAAGAATATATTAATACCGCTTTGAAATTTCAAAGAAAGCAAAATTAAGTATTTAGTAAATTTTTAATCGAAATTGATGTAATTACTTTGTAAGTTCGGTAAAAGTATAACTTTTCAATTTATACTTTTCTGCCAATTTAAAAACATCACGTAAATATTGATATTCAATCTGATAAGTTGAATTACATTTCTTTATTGGGCAATGTGAGTAAAAAACAATTACTTCATTTTTTTCTACAACCCTTTTAAAACCTGCTTCAATCATATCTAATGAAATATTGAAATTAGCATCAATTCCAAGAGAGGATATAACTTTTTCATCGTCAAACTTGTAATAGATTTCTTCAATATCTTCAATATTTTTTTCTAATGGTTTTCTCTGTTCATCAGTTACGTCTCTTAATAAAGAAAAACTTTTCAGCAAAGATTTATCTAATGAATCACAATTATATCCGTAAGGATAAGAAAATGCAGTTGGATGGAATCCGCAGCTATCCATGAAATTTATTGCTGGTGAAATTTCTTTATTAATATAATCCGTAAGCAAATTATTTTCTAAAAAATCCATAGCATTAAGATGATGCCATCCATGACAACCTATTTCGTGACCTTTTTCTTTAAATTTTCGTAACAAAATAATTTCATTTTCAGAAACTTTATAAAGTTGTGTTAAGAAAAATGTTGCTTTTACATTATTAGAATCAAGTATTGGAATAATGGAATTCCAATCATTTATATAAGTATCATCAAAGGTAAGGCAAAAACCTGCTTTATTTATATTTTCTGGTGAAGTTGAATTATCATTGCAACAAATAAATGAAATAGATATAAAAATGAAAAGAAGAGACAGACTTGTTTTCACAAAGAAATTTATATTAAATATTATAATTTCATATAATCATAAATAAAAAATAAATATCTTTAACATTAAATACAAATTCAGCTATTTTGTAAATTGCTTAATCCAATATTCTGGATTTAATTCTTCACTGGTAGATGTTTCAATTAATTTATCCCATTTAAATAAAGCACCATATGAGAAAAATAGATTTACTAAATATTCTCCAACGTTTTTGTTTCCGATAAATGATACCATTTCTGAGGAACTATTTTTAATAACTTTTTCTTTGATATAGAAATAAAGTTGCGAAGCTAACAATTCGCCTAACATATAATTGTGATAATAAACCGGATAAAGTGCAATGTGAATTTTTGAAGCCCAGTCTGGCTCATTTCTGTTTTCCGGTTTTTTCAGTCCTTGATATTTTTCTACTAATTCCCACCAAAGTGAATTTAAATCTCTATCTGGATTTTCAAATAAAGCCTTTTCAAATCTGTAAATTACTTGAACCCAACGAGAGAATATTATTTGTTCCATTTGAAGTGTTTTATAACTTTTTTCGGATATTTCACTTTTTTCTTCTTCGCTAATTCCAATCATTTCCTTAAGCCAATTTGGATTAGATGCAAATCTTCCAAATAACATAGCAATTGCTTCTGTTGTAAAAATGTGAGCATGCTCACGTAAGGTCCATGGCAATTTTGGACTCACATATTTATCATAAACTGCATGACCAAATTCATGTAGCATTGTTGACATCCATTTGTAATTTGGTTTAATATTGCACAAAACTCTTACATCACCTTCTTTATCAATTTGAGTACAATATGCATGCTGATATTTTCCTTCTTTTTCGTAAAGGTCACTTTGTGCAAGCATATCTTTTATATCCAAACCTATTCCCGAGTAATATTCTTCGGTAAGTTTTTCAATGTTTTTATTTTCAAAATATTTATCATAATCTAAATTGTAAATGCTTGTTCCCTGCTGAAAAAATTTATCTTGATAATGCCATGGCATTAGATTTTCTTTTTCGATTTTTAAATGCTCGGACAAATATTTATCCATTTCATTTTTTATTTCTAAGAACTTTGGCTGTGTTTTTTCATCTAATTTATTAAATAAATTATCTAAGAATTCTGGCTCAAGTTCGCTAAGTTTCAAACTCATTTCATGATAATTTTTATAGCCCAAATTATGTGCTGCTTCATTTCTTAATTTTACTAATTCAATTACGTCTTCACTTACAATTTTCCCAATTTGTTTACTTGCCTTCCACGTATTTTCAAGTTCATTTGAATCAATTGACTTTTCTAATATTTTATCGATTTCATTATCTGTTAATTTCTTTTCATTCACTTCTGCTCGATACGTAGCAAAGGTTTTCTCAATTTTGCTTGATAAAGAAATTGTTTTTTTTAGAAGTTCTTCATCAATTTGATAACTTGCATAAGTGTTGTATAATATTTCAATTTCTCTTTTATTTACACTATTGAAATTATGTATTGAATTTTTAAACATTTTAATTTTTTCGAAATCTTCCTTATTTGAAAATATCCTTTTCAGTTCTAATTCAAGCTCAGCAGTTTTATTATAATCTTCTGGTTTGCCGGAAATTGTTGCATTAAAATTTGAAAGGCTCAATTCCTTACTAAGATTTACTACTTTATTTTCGAATGAATTAATAAATTCAAAAAAATCTTGCTCCAATTTTATCCTTTTAATTTTTAGTTAAATTTTGAGGGTTGTTATAAAATCAGTTTTATTTTATGTAGCTGCAACTTTCAAGTTGCGTAATAAAAAACGCAAGCTAAAGCTTGCGACTACTGACAAAATAATTTAATTAAATAATTCTTCATCACGCATTAAAAGCAGAATTGCAGATTGCGGAACAATGACAAGTTTTTGTTTATCAAGTTCAATATCAATTGCTTCTTTGCGAACGAAAATTGCAAAGTCTCCTTCTTTAGCTTGAAGTGGAATATATTTTGTATCTTTATTTTTTTTCCATGGCTCATCTTCATCCAGAGATGTTGCAACCGGATAACCGGGACCAGCTTTAATTATATATCCGCCTTGGACTTTTTCTTTTTCCTTAACGCCGGGTGGAAGATAAAGTCCACTGTTAGTTTTTTCTAAATCATCTTCCGGTTTAATTAAAACACGGTCGCCAACTATTATTATTTTTTTTGTGTCAATCATATTTTAGTAATATATTTTTAATTCCGTTGTAAAAATAGCAAAGTTTATACTCTATAAAAACTAACTTACGATTATGCTGTTTTCTTTTTTCAGCATTGTTTTGGGAATTATCGAAAGTACTTCTGATTCTAAAGCAGATATAAATTGTTTTTTTAAATGAGCACGATGATAAATTATATTAACTACTCTTTTAGGAATTGGTGTTTTAAATTCTCTAATGTATTTCATTTTTTCAGTTTTATTTATTTCTATTGTGGCTAAATATGGTAAAAGCGTCATCCCAAAATTATTGTCGACTAATTTCATTAAAGTATCTAAAGTGCCGCCTTCAAAGCTTAACTGAACTAAACTTCCGGTATTTTTTCTTTCTAGTGAATTACAAACTTGTATAACATGATCTCTCAAACAATGTCCTTCTTTCAATAACCAAACGTCTTCAACATTTAACATTTTTGAATCGACTTTTTTCGATTGATAGAATTTATGATTCGATGAAACATAAGCTACAAAAGGTTCATAATACAATGGTTTTTCAATAAGTTCTTTTCTAAATGTTGGAGAGGCAATAATGGCAGTATCCAATTCATCTTTAAGTAATTTATGAATTATTTGATCGGTTTGAAGTTCATCAAAAACTAATTCAACTTTTGGATACTTATTTATAAAATTTAGAAGAAACAATGGAATTAAATAAGGAGCAATTGTTGGAATTATTCCAATTTTAAATTTTCCGCTCAACTCACTTTTTTCTTGATCGATTAAATCTAAAATTCTTTCGTGTTCTTTTAATACAACTCTTGCTTGTTCTATAATTTTTTTACCAATTTCTGTAACTTCTACCGGCTGTTTACTTCTATCAAAAATTACAGTACCTAATTCATCTTCTAACTTTTTGATCTGCATGCTTAGAGTCGGCTGTGTTACAAAGCAATGATTTGCGGCAGAAGCAAAACTTTTGTAATTATCAATTGCAATTATGTAAGAATATTGAGTAAGTGTCATATAAATTTTATCTATGGTTATATCAAAAATATCAATTTGTTTTATAACTTAACAAGTAATAAATTCAATAATAAAAATTAATTATTAACAAAAATATAAATGACAAAAATTATCTATAAAATATTAGGTTTAATTTTTGTTGCGATTGGTATAATTGGGATATTTTTACCTCTTCTTCCTACAACAGTTTTTTTAATCATAGCATCGTTTTTCTTTTTACGAAGCGCACCGGAATTGAATGATAAGCTTTTGAAAAATAAATATTTGGGTGTTTATCTTAAAAACTATAAAGAGAAAAGTGGAGTACCAATAATTGCAAAAGTAAGCTCGCTTTTTCTATTATGGATTTCTATTTTCTTATCGGGTTACTTTTTAACGGAAAATATTTATATAAGACTTATTCTTTTGATGGTTGCTGTTGGAGTTTCCATACATATTTTATCAATGAAAAATTTAAAATCACAACAAGTAGTAAACTAAATTTTACAATAAATGGAGAACAAAATGAAAGAAAAAAAACTAACGACCGCACATGGTCAGCCGATTGGGGACAATCAAAATTCATTAACAGCCGGAAAGCGCGGACCATTGTTGATGCAAGATTATCAACTTCTTGAAAAGATGGCAACTTTTAATAGAGAACGCGTTCCTGAAAGAGTTGTTCACGCAAAAGGTTCTGGGGCTTTTGGAACATTAACAATCACAAATGATATTACAAAATATTCCAAAGCAAAAGTGTTTTCACAAGTTGGAAAAAAAACAGATTTATTAATGAGATTTTCAACAGTTGCAGGTGAACGCGGTGCAGCAGATGCAGAAAGAGATGTGCGCGGTTTCGCAATTAAATTTTATACCGAAGATGGAAATTGGGATATGGTTGGAAATAATACTCCAGTTTTCTTTATTCGTGATCCTTATAAATTTGGTGATTTTATTCACACACAAAAAAGAGATCCTAAAACTAATATGAGATCAAATACAGCAATGTGGGATTTCTGGTCACTCTCGCCGGAAAGCTTACATCAAGTAACTATTCTTTTTAGTGATCGCGGATTACCTCAAAGTTATAGATTTGTTAATGGTTTTGGAAGTCACACTTACAGTTTTATTAATGCAAATGATGAACGATTCTGGGTTAAATTTCATTTTAAAACTGCACAAGGAATTAAAACTTGGTCAAATCAACAAGCTGAAGAAATAGTTGGAAAAGATAGGGAAAGTTCACAGCGAGATTTATTCAATGCAATTGAAAAGGGTAATTTTCCAAAATGGAATTTTAAAATTCAAGTTATGACAGAAGAAGAAGCTGAAAAATATCATATAAATCCATTTGATTTAACCAAAGTTTGGCCTCATGGTGATTTTCCCTTAATTGATGTTGGTGTTCTTGAGCTAAACAAAAATCCTGAAAATTATTTTGCAGAAATTGAACAAGCTTCTTTTGAGCCTTCTAATGTTGTTGATGGAATAAGTTTCTCACCAGATAAAATGCTGCAGGCTAGAATTATGTCTTATACTGATGCACATCGTTATAGAATTGGTGTTAATTATGCTTCACTTCCGGTTAATCAGCCAAAATCAGAAGTAAATACTTATCACCGGGATGGCAATATGAGATTTGATGGAAATCATGGAGAAGCCGTTAACTATGAACCAAATAGTATGGGTGGACCGAAACAGAATGCAGCTTATAAAGAACCGGTACTTAAAATATCTGGAGATGCAGATAGATTTGATCACAGAGAAGATGAAGATTATTTTACTCAGCCGGGAAAACTTTTTAATATTATGAATACGGATCAAAAAAATCAATTGTTCTATAATATTAAATGTGCAATGGAAGATGTTCCGGAAAGAATTAAAGTTCGTCAACTTGCGCATTTCTACAATGCTGATGCTGAATATGGCAAAGGTGTTGCAAAAGCATTAGGAATGGAAAATATTGATTTGCAAAAATGGGCGTCAAAGTCTTTTAGCGATTTAGCAGATAACACAACTGAAGAAAATTATAAATAAATTTTATAAATATTCAAACTTTAAGCCCCAATTTAATTGGGGTTTTTATTTTCAATTAATGATAAAACGTTTTCAATATATTATTACACAAGTATTTTTCTCAATAAAAATATTTGTTAAATTTATTTATGAAAGAAAAATGGAATAACCGATATAGTTCTGAAGAATATTACTTCGGTAAAGAACCAAATGAATTCTTCAAAGAGGCAATCGAGAAATTACCAATTGGAAATGCACTTTTTCTTGGCGATGGCGAAGGCAGAAATTCAGTTTACGCTGCTAAACTTGGCTGGGATGTTCATTGTATGGATATCAGTGAAACTGCAAAAGAAAAAGCGGAAAAACTTGCCGATGAAAATAATGTAAAAATTGATTATAAAGTTTTTGATGCGATAGAATATAATTATCCTCATGAAACTTACGATGCAATTGTATTAATTTACTTTCACATTGATGAAGAATTAAGAGAATATTTTAATAAAAAAATTATCGATTCTTTAAAAACAAACGGAACCATAATACTTTTAGTTTATGAAAAAGATCATATTAAATTAAACACAAACGGACCTTCATCATTAAATCTGCTTTACTCGCTTGATGAAATAGTTGAAGATTTTATTGACTTAGATTTTGAAATTTTGATAAAAGAAAAAATTTCTCGAATTAAAAACGGAATTCAGCAAGAATCAATTGTAATAAAATTTATTGGAAGAAAGATTTAAAACTTAATTTTTTATGTCATTTAAAAGGAGTTTACGACTGAGAAATCTATTACCATTAAAGATTCCTCCTTTCGGTCGAAATGACAATGCAAGAAATATAAATATCTAATCAAAATTTTTAGATTAAAATCTTTTTTACATTTCTTATATTTACTCATCAATTCATTCGTGGTAAATAAAATGCAATCACATTTAATCAACGAAAATTTTACAATCTACAAATTTAAATTATCCAATTTTCTTAAAGAACTTCATCAATTTACAATTGATATTGGAAATCCAGATTTTCAAAAAATTGTTAGTGATCTCCGTTCAAATATTAATGAACCATTTTTATTTGTTGTTGTTGGCGAGGTAAAATCCGGAAAGAGCAGTTTTATAAATGCGCTACTTAAAGAAAATATTTGTAAAGTTGATGCAGCACCTTGTACAGATATTGTTCAAAAATTGGAATTTTCTGAAACAAAATCAGAAACGACTTTGAGCGAATTTTATAAAAGAATTGGTGTTCCATCTGAAATTTTAAAATCAATTGCAATTGTTGATACGCCCGGAACAAATACAATTATCAAACATCATCAAGAAATTACACAAAGGTTTGTACCTAATAGCGATTTAGTTTTATTTGTATTTCCCGCAAAAAATCCGCATACACAAACTGCTTGGGATTTACTTGATTACGTAAGTGATGAATGGAAAAAGAAAGTTGTGTTTATTCTTCAGCAAGCTGATTTGGCAAGGCCAGATGAACTTACCACAAATATTGAAAAAGTAAAAGAATATGCAATTAAAAGAGGAATTAATTCACCATTAGTTTTTACAACATCCGCAATTTTAGAAATTGAAGGAAAAGATAATTCCGGTTTTGATGAAATTAGAAATTTTATTCAGAATACAATTACCGGCGGAAAACATCTTAAGTTAAAACTTGAATCTATTTTAGATACTTCAGATCAAGTAATTTTAAAATCGAATACAAGCTTAGATCAATTAAATATTACACTTGAGAAGGATTTGGCATTTGCAGTTAAAATTAAATTAAGACTTGAAACCGGAGAAAAACATTCAACTTATGAAATTAAATCATTGGTTGATCGACTTACATCAAATTATGATAAAATTTCTTACGAAGTAAAAAATGAATTTGAAGAAGGATTGTCAATAGTATCATTATTTAAAAGAACTTTTGGAGCATTTTTTAATAAGGAAAGTTCAATCCAAAATTGGATAAAAGAATTACAGAAACGGTTTGAAAATAAACTTCATGATTCATTTGAAGAAATTGCCGATGATGGAGCTAAACATTTTTTAAATGGAATTAGGCAGCTTTTACAAACTTTAATAGATGAGCTTGAATTAAAAGAGCAGCATAAAATAAAGAAGGACGAACTTTACATAAAAATTGGTGAAGAACGATCTGAAGTTATTCGAGATGTAAAAACTAAAGTAACTGATTTATTAGCAAATGATTCGTTTACAACTTTCTTAAATTCAAATCCATCAAACTTAGCCCCAACAGCATTGGGCGGTGGACTTTTAACAATAATTGGAGCAATTATTCTTTCTACAACTCAAATTGCTTTTTTAGATATTACCGGTGGAATTCTTACTGGTGCAGGATTATTAATTGCCGGCGGAGTTTTAATTTTCAAAAAATCTAAAATTATAAAACAGTTTAAAGAAGGTTTAGATTCTGGTAAATCTAAATTTGAAAGTGAACTTAAAGCTAAATTAAATTCTAAATTAAGTTTAATATACGAAGATATCAACCGAAGCTTTATTCCATTTTATGAATACACCGAAAGTGAAAAACAAAGATTACAACCATTGTTTGAAAAAATAAAATTAGTGAAAGAAAATTTCTTAAAATTGAAGAATGAAATAAATTCAAATTTATAATCTGTAGTGGACAAAATTTTCTTAACTACTATAATATTAAAATAATATTGAAAGAATTAAATTTTCAACCGGCAAAAACAAAAGAAGATTTTCGTGAAAATTATAAGTTACATGATTTGGCTGAATATCATGGCAAAAATTTACTTGCTCAATGGGGAATTACATTTGAAGAATTTGGTAAAGATAATCGTTATAAAAAAGTTTGGGAAAAAGGTGAAGACAAACCGGATATTATTGCTGAATATTACAATCTAAAATTTCTTATTGAGTGGAAAAGTAAAACTGCAAACTTTTACTTGGTCAATAAACGAGCCGTGGATTCTTACAAAAATTGGGCAGTTAATTTAAAACTTGAAGCAGTAATTTGTTTTTTTATTTTTGATAAAAATAATTTTTTAGTTGATAGAAGATTCGCATTGCTTTCAAAACACAAATTTGAAATTATTACCGAAAAAGCTTGGGATAAAAATGATGTTGTTAAATTTAATGATGATTTACCAATTCTAAATAAATTTAATTTAATTAATTATCTCAATAATAATAACCAATAGTAAAAGAAAACATAAAAGGTCCACGACTTATAATTCTTTCCGGTGAAGTATCTTTAAGATACAAACTTCTTCCAACCGAAAAATCTGCCGGACCAATTGGTGTATCCAAAGAAAGAGATAAACCTAAACCATGTTTTAAATCTTTAAATTGAATTTGTTCTTCCTTATTCCACGATGAGCCCAAATCGTATCTTAGTTTTAGGTAAGTATCAACATAAATTTGAATTGGTAATTTATATCTATATTCCATTGAGGCAATAAAAATTTGTCTCCCTCTAAATTCATATTCTCTGTATCCAAAGAAATTTTTCTGTCCTCCAAAATCAAATTGCTGACTAAGCGGAAGTGTTTCATCTGCAAAACCAAAAATAAATCTTGGCTTAATTGTATGATTATCTATTGAAACGTAACCTGAATAATCAAAATTAAATTTTGCAAAACTTATATCTCCGCCAAGAATTTTTTGTGCTGTTTCGTAAAATGTATTTATGTACAATCCTTTTGTTGGAAAAGGATATTTATTTTGTGAATCAATTTGTAATCTAAATTTAAGACTTGAAATATCTAACTTATAAGTTTGATCATCTGATATTAATTCAACATTTTTTATTTCATCAACTTGATATTTTCCCTCTGCGGTAAGTGTTCCTAATTTTTTTAGATGTGCGCCAACCCCAACTAATCCGCCATAAAATATTTGTCTGTATTCTCCAACTTCTGATCTGCTGAATTTATATCTGTTTTCAATATTGTCATCAGCATAAACTTTTACATCGTTAAAATTGTAAAATAATTGTGCTTTGTATGTAAGGTAAGTATTAAAAATTCGATTTGTTTTGTGTTCAACATAAAAAGATCTGTTTCTAATTCCTCCAGATAAAGAAAATCCAAGTTCTGATCCTGTACCAAATAAATTTTCATTTCTTAAATCAACAGCAAATTGCGAATAATTTTCGTTATCAATTCTCAAACCAAATCTTAATACACTTGGCAGTTTTTCTTGAAGTTCAATTTTTATTTTTTTCCCCAAACCATTGTTAGCAAAACTTAATTTCACATTATCAAAAAGATCGGTAGCAGAAATATTTTCAAGTCCTTCATCAAGATTATTTTTTAGTAAAAAATCACCAACATCCGATGCAAATTCTCTGGTAATAACGGAATTTAGTGTTGTTTCATTTCCTTCTACTTCAATATCTGTAATCTGTCCTTCGTTAATTGTAACGTATAATTTTTCTAAATCCGAACTGAAA
>JBGSKB010000145.1:0-1605 GCA_041741395.1 Melioribacteraceae bacterium | reverse complement strand
CAATATTAAAATATCTTGTTCCGAGTTTGATTCTATTGTACTTAACAAGCAGTTTTTGGTTACCACAAGTCGACACTCGTTTTGAACAGAGACAATTATTTGAAAGAAAATATGAAAATGAAGGAAGATTTATTGAATTTATTGCTTATCCAACAGAACTAGGATTCAAGAATAATCAGATAGAATTTTTACTCTTCGGCTCAGAACCTTTTAATTCTCAAGGGAAATATCTATTCTTTGAATTGCTGTTGAAAGACAAAAATAGAATTTTTCATTCTGATTATGCAGCACTATTATATGGCACCGGTCTTATTGGATTAACTTTATACATTTTTATTTTTTATAGTGTTTTAAGGAATTATTTACTGTATGCTAAGAATTTATCTAATACAAAATATAATATGATTCTAAAAGGTACATTCTTATCAATATTTGTAACAATATTTTCGATCGGCTTTATGGATTCTTTGTTATATACAGAAACTGGAATGATTGCGTTTCTATTCTTAGGTGGTTTACTGGGAATAATTAAACATCAAAGTTTAATAGATAGAGGAATTTTAAATGAGCATGAAAGGCAAATTAATAAGGACAAAAAAAACCATTTACCTTACCAATAAAATAAGTAGGCCAATATAAAAACTGAGAATAAAAGTACTGAAAAAGCTTTTTATGAACCAATTTTTTAGATTATTGAAAAATAATATGAACATTATAGTTAATTAAGGCTACTGACTTGTAAGACTTATTTTTTTGCAAAGAGAAATTGGAAAGATATAAGTGTTTAATTAGTAGAATAACTGGCACCGCAATTCTGTATTCTTTTTTGTCCCAAGTCATTTAAATTTTATTGTAGTTATGAGATTTTTTAAATTGATTTTAATAAATTTATTAAACCATTGCTTATGATTAACTATATTAGAAAAGTTATTAGTTTTTTTCTTAGACGAAAAGAGAAAATAATTAAATTTTTACTCTCTGGTTCAACTGCTGCTATAATTAATTTGATTTCACTGAATGTATTAATTAGTTTTTTTAACTTTAATACTAGTTTATTAGAAAATGTAGCTAATTTTTTAAGTATGGAATTAAGTATACTATATAATTTTGTACTAAGTAGAAATTGGACATGGAAATACTCAGTTAAATATAGCAGAAAAAAAATATTTCCACAGCTTATCAGTTTCCATCTTGTAGTGGGCGTGTCAATAATCCTCCGCTCAACTCTTTTCCCAATTTTTCAATATTTTGGGATTCACTACTTATTAAATGCTTTGATAGGTATAGCATTAGGCGCTGTTATTAATTTTGTCTTATATGAAAAAGTTGTCTTTAAAAACGAAACAAAGGTAGTAAATTGAAGAGAAAAAATGATATTTGTGTAATTGGTGGTTGTGGACATGTTGGTTTGCCCCTTGCTATTGCGTTTGCTTATGAACGATTGAAAGTTAGTATATACGATATTAACCAAAAAGCTGTAGATTTAGTTAATAGTGGTAAGATGCCCTTTGGGGAAAATGGAGCTGAAGATAAATTAATAGAGTGCTTAAAAAATAATAATTTATTAGCAACTTCAAGTAAAGAAGTTATTAAAGACTCAAAATT
>JBGSKB010000144.1:0-4865 GCA_041741395.1 Melioribacteraceae bacterium | reverse complement strand
TTTTTTTATCAAGACGTGGAAATGCAATTGTAAGATTTTTTATTACAACTTTTCTTCTGATTCGTAAAATATTGAAAAAAATAAATGCTAGAAATTTTGCTGAATATTTTAGATTGCGAAAACCAAAAACGCTTAATAATTTTCCCAAAAATTTGAATGAAAAATACTCTAATTTATATTTATTAAGCATGATAAAAACTAGTTTGTGCTAATTCTATAAATCCAATTTGGATCTTGTAATTCACCGCGTTTTGTTGAATGAAGTAGTTCATAAAGTCCATAACCGCCAAAATCCCCAAAGACAAAAATTACTCCTCCTTCAATACTATTGAAAGCCCAAATTTCATAAGGTTTTGTATCAGTTTCATTTGGAAATCTATCAACTTCATCCGGTTCACCATATAATAAATAAACTCTTCCTCTATCTGTTTTGTAACCGGGTGTTGACATTGTTCTATATCTCGAATTTACTGCATCAATTCTTGATAAATAAATTTTCTTAAATTCATTCAATTGTGTTTCTGGTGATTCATCTCTTTTCTTCCAAAAATTAAATAGAAATTCTCGCTTTTTGTCTAAAGCATCTAACTTTTTATATTCATCAATTTCAAATTTTTCAGCAAGAATTTTTGATTTTTCAAAAAGGTCATCACATTCTTCAACTTCTAAAACACCAAATTCTGTATTTAAATAGTTTGAACTGCCTTTTGAGTTTTTTGCAACTGTAATTCCCGGATTAACAAAAAAGAATTTTTTACTTGATGTAGTATATTTTTTTGAATTATTGTCTATTAATTTTAGAACTAATGTGTAAGTGTCTGTTGGATATTTTTTAAGATTCAGTATTCCTGCTTCAACAATTGATGTTCTATTTGTCTGCACTTCTTTTGAAGTTTCATAAACTAAATTATTTTTACTATCAAATAATTTCTTTTCCAAAATAATTTTGGGTGCTGAATTAATTTTTAAATTGTAAAGTTCCGAGTAATAAAAAAGTACCGGAGATTTATCCGAATAAATTATTGAGGGATTTGGAAAAACTTCTAACGTATTTTTGTAAAAAATTGAATTTTTATTTGCGTTTTCATTAACAATTCTTGTTGCTAATTCAACATCGCTTATTGCAAAAGATTTCCGTAAAAGCGGATTTACATTTATACTTTCTGAATAATCTTTTCTGCTTTTTTTATTTGTAATATCTTCCACGCTGATATCAATATTATAGGAACCGGCCTTTAAATTAAATCCCACAACACCCAAAAGTGCTTTTCCATTCTTTTGATCAGCAGAATCTTTTACTGGTTGAGATAAACCCCAATCTTTATTTACAACTAATTCATCCGTGGAACTATTTTGTATTTGAATATGCATTTTTGCTTTTATAAAATATTGATCATCTTCTTTAAGCATTTTAAAATCAGTGGGATAAAAAGAGTAATAAATTTCTAAATAGTTGCTTGTAGAATCATATTGAAATTGAGCATAATCAAAATCAAATTTAACTGGATTTTGAGAAAAAGTTAGTTGAATAAATGTGAAAAGTAATAGTAAAGTTTTTTTCATTCTTTAAATTTTTTGTTTTATTTCACATTACTGATTTGTATCATAAATTGAAATTCTATCACCCCAAGATTCATTTCTTATTTCACCCATTTTAGTTGAGTGCAGTAATTCTAAATCAGAAATTCCCATTGTATCACCAAAAACAAATAAAACTCCGCCTTCCATTGAATCATAATACCAAATTTCATAAGGTTTAATTGTTGATTCATTTTCGAAATTATCAATTCTATCCGGTTTACCATACATTAAAACAACTCTACCTCTATCGGTTTTGAAACCTTCTTTAAATCTATTGCCAAAATTAGAATTTACATAATCTAATCTTTCTAAATATTTTACTTTAAACTCATTTGATGCTGTGCTGGGATCAATATCACGCTTCTTCCAAAAATCAAAAAGAAATTTTCTCTTAGCCTCAATTTGTGAAAGTTTTTCATACAATTGAATTTCAGATTTAGCAGCAATGTATTTTGAAATTTCATAGTTATAATCACATTCTTCTTCAGTCATTAAATCAAATTCACTGCCGGCTAAAGTTGCTAATTCAACTTTTTCTTCGTCTTTTACTCCAGGGTTAAAAACATAAAATTTCTTTGAACTATTTGCAAGCAAACGATTTTGAGAATCAACAATATTAAGCGAAAGTGTATAAGTTCCGGATGAAAATTTTGATATTTTCACAAATCCGGCTTTCACTATTGAATTATTATCCAAGGTAATTTTTTCCTCATCGCTAAGTTGAATTTTTTCATTTTTGTAAATAATTCTTTTCAACTTTAATTCTGTTAAGTTTTCTTTTTGTCTATTGTAAAACTCAAGATAATAAAACAATACAGGTAATTTTGAACCGTAAACACCTTTTGGATTTGGTATTGTTTCTAAACTGTTCTTAAAATAAATTGAACTTGGATTTGCATCTTCGTGAATTATATTTGAGCAAAGCTGAATATCACTGATATGAATTTTATTCTTTTCAAGCGATTTGAATTCAATTACTTCGTTAATATTTTTTGTTTTGTTTAGTGAATAATTATCCAATACAACAATTTCAAAATTGTATCTGCCAAACGGAATTTTGTAACTTAAAATTCCAACCAAATCTTCCGCAAGGTAATTTGAAGATAAAGTATCAACACTTGTTTTAAGATTATAATTTTCACTAAGTGTTTTAACATTATTTTCATTTGTTAAAGTAATTTTAAGGTTCGCAGAAATAAAATTTCCGGAATCAGTTTTACTTAGAGTAAAAGTATTTTGAGTTAATGAATAGTAAATTTCAAAGTATGAATTAACTTCATCGTAATCAAATTTAGCATAGTCAAAATCAAAACCTATTTGTTCTTGTCCATTTACAAATCTTGGTATGATAAGGATAATTAATAATAAAAAGAAAATTTTAAATTTCATAAAACCTCTTACATTAGTTATTCAGTCTTTTAAAATAAAAATTCCTGAGTCTAAATAAATAGACTCAGGAAAATTAAACATAATTGACTAAACAATCAGTGCAATTATTCAATACCTAATGATAATGAAATTAGGTGTGTATCATCAAAGAACTCTGTTGGTAAATATGCATAATCAATTTGAACTCCGACACCACTCAAATTATAGTTAATACCAAACCCAGCACTAAATTTATGCAATGTTTCAGAAGATTCAAATTCTGTTGTATGATTGTAACCGCCTCTAAAGAATAAGAGGTTATCATAACTATATTCTGCACCAATTTTGTATTGGTCAGTATAGAAATTATGGTTAACAAAAGAACCAACAAAATTAAGATTATTTTGAGAATCAATTGCTAATTCATAACCTAAACCAATATCAAGAGTTGTTGGTAATGAGAAAGAGGCAGCATCAATTTTGTAGAATTGTTCACCTCTAGCTTGATTTGCATTAGTAGCAGCAACCCAAAGTCCTGAACCATCATATTTCATATCACCACCAATATTTTTAAGAATAACAGCCATATCAAATCCAGCTATTCCTCCTAAATCTGAATAGGTAACGCCAACATCAAAACCTAAACCACTTGCACTAACTAAATCTATGGTCTCACTGATGTAATTAACATTTAACCCAACAGAAACTCTATCACTTAACATTTTGGAGTATGATAAACCCAAAGTTGTGTACTGAGGAGCAAAGGTTTGACCTGTTCCATCAGGATTATCAACTGTAGTTTTAAGAATATCACCAATGCCTAATGATTTAATACTAAATGCTAAACTTCCAAAATCTTCAAAATTAACACCCACAGCACCGAATTGAACTCCAATGTCAGCAATATAGTTCATATGCGATACCATGACATCCACAGAATTGTTTGATCTAGCTAAATTTGCAGGATTCCAGAATATAGCATCAACACCAACGGAATTTGTTAAATTTGCACTACCCATTGCTACACCACGACCACCAACCGGAATCAAAAGCTCTGTAGCTCCTGCTGTTCCGATTCTATCTGATTGACTAAACAGTGAGCCAGTAGCAATGAGCATCAGAATCATTAAAATTAAATTTATTTTCTTCATTTTTTTCTCCTTTAAATATTAAACACTAAAATCTATCAAGAATTTGTGTTTCCTGGATTATTGCTACTTTGAGTATTTTTGTTTTACCTAAATCCGGCATATCTATGTATGCAATATAAACACCGCTTGCAACTGGTAATCCATTTTCATTGCTAAGATTCCATCTTGCAAATTGACTTGCATCATCTTTTTCTATTGTACTTACTAACTGTCCACCCATATTAAATAATCTGATAGTAGCTTTTGCAGGTAAATGGTTAAAGGTTACATATCTTTGATATTTATTTATTTCATTAGGGTTAACACCATAATATGGATTTGGGAACACATTTACTTTTTTAATATCTTGAGCTGCTTTTGTAGCATCATATCCAAAATCAGGAGCTGTAAATGTATAAGTATCTTTTCCTAATTGAATTGGATTTGCATAATTTACTTTTACAATATCCCCAGCATGATAATTAGAACCATAAAATACCCACACCCAAGTTGCTAATTCATTTAACGGATCAGGAGCACTTGGTATAACTTGAGCCTCATTGTATGGTGAATTTACAACAATCGCATACATTCTATTACTTGGGTTCCATGCATAAAATGGATTTTCTGTTCCAACTCTCGCTCTATCTCTATACATAAGATTAACTTGATAAGGATTTGCGGGATCATCAACATTCCATACTTCAAATGGAACTCTAACTAGAAATGGTGCTGCTGTTCCTGGGGTTGGATTTAATGGATGATTTGCTAAATCAGCAGTTGCAG
>JBGSKB010000143.1:0-3987 GCA_041741395.1 Melioribacteraceae bacterium | reverse complement strand
ATTTCAGACCTCCGCACGGAAGATTTGATTTCCGGACAAAACAAATTCTTAATTCATTTCAGCTCAGAAATGTTCTTTGGTCGCTGCTTACATTTGATTACAAAAATGATTTAAATATTGTTAAATTTGCTATTGAAAATTATTTATCGCAAAATTCAATTATAGTTCTGCACGATAGTAATAAATCGAAAAATATAATTTTGGATTCTATAAATATTATTTTGGAACAATCTGTAAAGAAAAATTATCAAATTGGAAAACCTTCTGAATGTTTGAAACACTTTTCATAATTGCAATTTCACTTTATTTTATTCAAGCAATATTAATTACTATTGGTACAAAAAAACAGTTTAAGAAAATTGACGAAAATAATTTACCAAGTTGTACAGTAATTGTTGCCGCTAGAAATGAAGAAAAAAATATTAACGAATGTTTGGAATCTTTGCACAAACTGATTTATCCCAAAGAAAAATTGGAAATTATTATAGTTGATGATTTTTCTGATGATCAAACAAAAACAATAATCGAAAAATATATTTCTGATAAACCACTATTTAAGCTTATTCAACCGGTTAAAAATTTTGGTGAAACACAAGGAAAAGCACGAGCAATAGCTAATGGAATTGAGATTTCCAAAGGGGAAATAATTTTTACTACTGACGCAGATTGTGTTGCGAATCCATATTGGGTAAAGACTTTGGCAAGTTATTATACTAATGACGTGGGAATGGTTTGTGGTTATACAAATCAAAAGTGGAATAATATTTTTGAAGCAGTTCAAGATGTTGATTTTATTTATTTGCTTATTGTTGCTGCCGGATCCATAAATATTTGGAAACCAATTTCCGCAATTGGCAATAATATGTCATACAGAAAATCTGCTTATTTAGAAGTCGGTGGATATGAAAAAATTAAATTTTCTGTAACTGAAGATTTTCAATTATTAATGGCAATTCATGATTTTAAAAAGTATAAAATTATTTATCCGCTTGATGCTGGTGGATTGGTAACATCAAAACCATGCACGGATTTTAAAACACTTTTTCATCAAAAAAAACGTTGGGCAGTTGGCGGATTAAATGTTAGGCTTGATGGAGCTTTTGTAATTGGAACGGCAATTTTTACAATGTTGATGACACTTTTAGTTCCCTTATTTTATTCTTCAACATCGTTAATTATTGTGGCATTCAAAATATTTACTGATTACTTCATGATTTCAAATATTTATAAAAGTTTAAAACTTAAACTAAAGCTTATCAATTTTGCAGCTTTTGAAATATACTTGCCAATTTATTTTATTATAACCGGATTGAACTTATTGTTCAGCAGAAAAGTTTTGTGGAAAGGTAGGGAATTTTAATGCTGCTTTTATGTAACTACTATGTAACTTACAGATGCAATGCATTTTGTGAGTTTTGTCATTTTGCCGAACATGGAAAATTTAAAGATACACCTCATGCAACCTTGGATGATTTTAAAAGTAATATAACTCAATTATCAAATCTTGGTGTAAAGTTTATTGATTTAACCGGCGGCGAACCCTTATTAAATAAAGATATTGCCGAAATGGTAACAATTGCAAAGCAATTCAAAATGCAGACGAGCATTACAACAAATACACTATTATATAAAAAGTTTGCAGAATTATTAGCCGGAAAAGTAAACCTTCTTCATTTTTCTTTAGATTCTCCGGATGAAGAAGAACACAACAGAATAAGAAAAATTGATTGTTACAATTCCGTTTTGCAAAGTGTGGAAATTGCAAAAAGTATTGGTGAATTTCCCGATATACTTTTTACAGTTACAAATGATACATACAAAAAACTTCCGCAAATGCACGAATTAGCTGCGAAACGAGATTTAGTTTTATTGGTTAATCCCGTTTTTTCTTACTTTGGAAATCCAGGTTTATCCAATGAAGCAATGGATTTTATTGAAGAATATGTTGATGGAAAGTTAGATATTTATATAAATCCTTCCTTTTTAACTTTGAGGCGGAATGGCGGTAATTCAATAAAAGACCCGTTGTGTAAAGCAGTTTCTCGAGTAATTGTCATTTCACCTTTTAATGAAATTATTTTGCCTTGCTATCATTTTGAAAATGATAAAATAAAAATTGATAAACCAATCAAAGAAATTATGCAGAGTGAAAAGTATAAATATTTTTTAAAGATGGAAGGTAGATTCGATTTTTGTCAAGGCTGCACTGTAAATTGTTACTTTGAACCATCTTTTGCATTTCCAACTAATTTATATGGATTGGCAAGTGTTACTTCAAAATTTAAATATGGATACAACAAATTGGTTAAACAAAAAATTAAGAAGATTATCAAAAGCTAAAACTTTATGAAATATTTTTCACACAATGACATAATTAAAATTTTGAGAAATTATTTTTCACAAAAAAATATATTATTGATTTTATTTTTTCTAAATTTTTCTTTCATTAAAAATGTTGCGCAAAATAATTTGGAATTATTCCCATCAAACTTATTGGTTCAGCCTTTTATTGCTAATACTTTAGAACCAAAATTGGGATTTGAATTCAAAATAAATAAAAATGAATTAAGTTTGAACGTTGGAAATTCTTTAGATATTCTGCATTACAAATTTGATGAAAATAATAAAATGTCATTCGGTGCTGATTTATTTACTTATACTTTGTTAAGAAGTCAAAGTGATTTTCATTTTCCCGTTGATGCAGTTGACTATTTATTTGGAGTAAATTTTGGATATGAAAAAAATTTTAATGAAAATGAATTTGGTGCAAGGTTAAGAATTAGTCATATCAGCGCACATTTTGTTGACGGACATTTCGATAAGGAATTAAATGAATGGCGAAATAATCGAGAACCAAAAGTTTACAGTAGGGAATTTTTCGAGCTTATTCCATATTATAAAATTAATGATCTAAGAATTTATGGGGGATTAACTTACATATATAAAGTTGATCCAACAAATATTGGGCAAGATCAATATCAAATTGGATTTGATTATTTTCTCACAAATTTAATAAATGATAAAATCACTCCATATTTAGCTTATGATTTCAAGTTGATTAATATTTATTGTTATACAGGAAATAATTCATTGGAAGCTGGTTTTAAAATAGGGAATCCAACCGAAAAGGGGTTTAGTATTTATTACAGATATTTTAACGGGCACAATATTCATGGTGAATATTTTGATGTGCGAGAAGGTTTTTCATCAATTGGGTTTAATTTTGATTTATAGTTTTTAAGGAATTTAATATTGATTGAAAATAAATTTTTTCAAAGGCCAATATTTCATTTATTACTTTTTATCATAACTTTTGTAACAACTGTTATTGCTGGAACTGAATGGATTACCGGAACAATGGGACCGTTTGATTTAGAATCTCTTGCAATTGGGCTTCCATATTCACTTTCAGCTTTATTTATTTTAGCAACTCATGAATTTGGACATTATTTTGCTGCTAAATTTCACAAAGTAAAAGCAACACTTCCGTATTTTATTCCAATTCCGCCAATTCCGGAATTTTTCAATTTTGGAACAATGGGTGCAGTTATTAGAACTAAATCTGAAATTCCGACAAATAAAGCAATGTTTGACATTGGTGTTGCCGGACCAATTGCAGGCTTTATAGCATCAATAATTATTTTAGTTTACGGATTTACACATCTTCCTACACAAGATTATATTCTCGCAATTCATCCGGATTATTTTTCTCCGGAATATGGTAAAAATACAATTTCACTTGAGTTTGGAAATAGTTTACTTTTTCTTTTTCTAAAAGCAATTTTAACATCAAGTAGCGATTTTATTCCGCCAATGACAGAAGTCTATCATTATCCTTATTTGATGACCGGCTGGTTTGGACTTTTAATTACTGCAATGAATATGATTCCGGTTGGGCAGTTAGATGGCGGACACATTGTATTTAGTATGTTTGGTCCAAAAATTCAAGAAGCAGTCGCAAGCATATCAATGATATTTTTAATAATA
>JBGSKB010000142.1:0-4486 GCA_041741395.1 Melioribacteraceae bacterium | reverse complement strand
GACCATTTCGATTACGGTGAAAATGATATTACAGGAAAAATTTCAATAATTTTTAGTGGTGAACCTGAATCAAATGATTTAGATTATTTTGAAGGTGATCAACCAACTATTTATAGTTATAATGATGTAAAAAATAGAATTGCTTTAAGCAGAGGTGCAGCAGGGACAATCATAATTCCTCAAATTCAAGTTGATAGTTTTAATGAATGGCATAAATTAATTAATGAATATTCTTTTGAAGATGTAAATCTGCTCTATTCAGCTTCCAAAAATTTTTCAATAATTCTCAATCCAAAAATTGCAAAAGAAATTTTTAATATTTCACAACTAACATCATTTGCTGAAATTACTAAAAATTTTAATAAAAGCAATTTTAAGTTAATGTTCGAAGGAAATTTTCAAGAAAGAGATTTTATTGCGCATAATGTAATCGGGATTTTAAATCCAAATGGAATAAAAACCGAAGATGCAATTATTATTTCAGCACACTATGATCATCTCGGAATTGGTACAAAAGTTAATGGCGATAGCATTTACAATGGAGTTTTAGATAATGCTATGGGAATTTCTGCATTAATTGAAATAGCAAAAATTCTAAAAGAGAATGAAAAATTTCTTAATCGATCAATAATATTTATTGCCGTTACCGGAGAAGAAAAAGGTCTTTTAGGTTCCACTTATTTTACGGATCATCCAATAATTCCGCTTTATAAAACAATTGCTAATTTAAATATAGATGGAATTGCATATTTGGATGAGTTTAATTCTGTTATTGGAATTGGATCTGAACTTTCTGATTTAGATTTGTTATTTGAAACAACAGCTAATTTATTAGATTTAAAAATTTCTGAAATACCTCCCGAGTTCTACAACACTGAGGCATTTAACAGATCGGATCAAATTGCTTTTGCTAAAGCCGGAATTCCTTCAATTTTAGTGCTTGATGGAATTGACTATAAAAATATTTCTAGAGAAGATGCATTAAGAAAAATATTTTATTACAATCAAAATATTTATCACACACCGTTTGATGATTTGACAACAAAAATTGATAGTGATGCTGTTCAGAAACATATTAAATTCTTAACATATTTAATTTTTCAAATTGCAAATTCAACCAATGAAATAAAATGGAGACCAAATTCACCTTATAATTTTATGCGGCTACAAACCAAAGCAGAAAAAAGATGAAAGCGATTTTTTTACTTTTTCAGATTATTGTTTTAACCTCTTGTTCACTGTTTACAAAGCATGAATCAACTATTATTCGAATAAAAGGTTCTGATACAATGTTGCTGCTTAATCAGAAACTTGCAGAAAATTTTATGGTAGAACATCCGCATATCTCTATTCATATAGAAGGTGGGGGATCGGCTGATGGAATAAAATCTTTATTAAATTCTGAAATAGATATTTGTGCTTCATCAAGAACTTTAGATCCAAATGAATTAAAACTATTGGCAGAAAAATTTAATTCTGTTGGAATGTCTTTTTTAATAGCAAAGGATGCATTATCAATATATGTTAATGAAAATAATCCCATAAAAAATATTAGCTTAAATAAGTTAGCAAAAATTTTTACAGGTGAAATTAGTAATTGGAAAGAATTAGGGGGCAATAACGCTGAGATAATTGTGATATCCAGACCGCCAACTTCCGGAACATACGGTTATTTTAAAAAACATGTTCTTTTGGATCAAGAATTTTGTGAAAACATTTTAACCATCCCAACTACAAAACAAATTGTAGAATATGTTAAAAAACATGAAAATGCTATTGGTTATGGTGGAGTTGGATATGGTGATGAATCAATAGAAATTAAAATTAATAATTTCTCTCCTATTGAAGAATCAGTTTTGAACGGAAATTATCCACTTGCAAGATATTTAAGATATTACACCACAAACAAAATTACCGGAATTACTCAAGAATATATTGATTGGGTAGTAAGTGAAAAAGGTCAGAGAATTATTGAAGAATCAGGTTATTTTCCTCTATACTAGTGAAAAATTTAACAATTTCTTAACAGACAATACCGTGTAATAGTACTTTGTAATTCCTAAATTTACAGTTCAAAGTTTAAAAGGAGTGAAAATGACAAAATTAAAACATGTAATTTTTTTAGTATCATTAGCAATATTGATTGTTTCCATTTCTTCTTGTGCAGATAAAAAAGATGAATCAAAACTAACTGAACAAAGTACAAATTCAAAACAACCACAGGAAGTGGTTAACGAACAAGCAACTGTAAGTGATGCAACTGCAGTTGAAGTTGACGCAAACATACCTCATTATGAAAAAGTCTCCGGCATTTCCGGTAATCTTTCCAGTATTGGTTCTGATACAATGAACAATTTATTAACTCTTTGGTTGGAAGGATTTAAAAAGTATTATCCAAATGTAAATATTCAGGTTGAAGGTAAAGGTTCAAGCACAGCTCCACCTGCAATAATTAGTGGAACTGCACAATTAGGGCCAATGTCAAGAGATATGAAACAAGAAGAAATTGATTCATTTGAAAAGAAATTTGGTTACAAACCTACTGAATTAAGGGTATCTATTGATGCTCTTGCAGTATATGTCAATAAAGATAATCCAATAGAAGGACTTTCACTTCCGCAAGTTGATGCTATTTTTTCAAAAACGAGAAGAGGTGGTTATAAATCTGATATTACAAAATGGGGTGATGTTGCATTAACTTCCGATTGGGCAAATCGTGGTTTAAGTTTATATGGCAGAAATTCTGCTTCAGGCACATATGGTTACTTTAAAGAACATGCATTATTTAAGGGTGATTTTAAAGATCAAGTTAAAGAACAACCAGGAAGCGCATCAGTAGTTCAAGGTGTAACTGAAGACCGATATGGAATTGGTTATTCCGGAATTGGTTATAGAACTTCAGGAGTTTTACCAATACCACTTGCAAAATCAGAAAATGATGCTTTTCATGAAGCGAATTATGAAAATTGTTTAAATGGAAAATATCCGTTAAGTAGATTCTTAAATATTTACATTAATAAATCTCCTAATTCACCACTTGATCCATTGTTAAGAGAATTCCTTAAATTTGTTTTAAGTTATGAAGGACAAGAAGTGGTTGTAAAAGATGGTTATCTTCCTTTGACAAACGAATTAGTTAAAAAAGAACTTTTAAAACTTAATTAGTTGTGAGTGTTAAATCTGGAAACAGAAAATTTAAATAATTCATTTAAGGGTACCAGTTCTCATAAACGTTCACTTTTTTATGATAAAATTGCCAAGGGAATAATTTATTCTGGGGGAATTGCAACAATCATTTCAGTTGTTGCAATTCTGGTTTTTGTTTTCTGGGAAGCAATACCTTTATGGTTTTCTGCAGAAGGAAAGATTGATAAAAAAATAAATCTGCAAGAAAAACTTGAAAACCGAACTCCAATAATTATTGGTTTAGATGAATATAAACAAATCCTTTATGCGATTTCAGATTCTGCTACAATTGATTTTATTGACATAACTAATAATTCTTTAATAAAATCCAATAAAATTGATTTAATTAAAGGGAATAAAATTCTCTCAGCTTCAAAATCTTTAACAAAAAATAATATTGCACTTGGCACTAATAAAGGGGAGGTAATTGTTTTACAAATTGATTTTAAGGTTGATTATCTAAAAGATGATACACGTCAAATAATTCCCCAATTTAATATCAAATCAATAGTTCAAGTCGATTCACTTGAGCGACCCATTACAAAAGTTGTTTACCGTCAATTTAATGAAGACGAATTTACAATTGTTGCATTAACTTCAGATAATCATCTTTTACAATACAGTTATGAAAAGTCAAAATCATTATCTGAAGGTGATGAAAAAATTTATTACAATGATTTAACACATTTGCTTTCCGGAAAAATTACTGCTTTGGAACTTGATAACTTTTGCGAAAAATTAATGGTTGGAACTGAAAATGGTTGGCTATATTATATTTCCGCAAAAGACAAGAATAATCCTCAGCTAATTCAAAAGATTAATCCAACACTAACGGGTAAAAGTTCAATAACCACACTCGGATTTATTATAGGAGATCAATCTTTAGTTGTTGGTGATGCTGATGGAAATATAACATCGTGGATGAGAGTATTAGATTCTACCACAGATTATGGTTGGAAACTTGTAAATCCTCATAGATTTGATTCGCACAAAAGCTCTATTACTTCATTTTGTGCATCTTCAAGAAATAAAAGTTTTATAACTGGAGATAAAGAAGGTAAAATATTTCTTAAACATTTAACAAGTGAACAATCCTTATTGGAACTAAGTGGAAAAGCAACATCTGTTGCTGATATTTCTTACTCGCCTAAAGGTGACGGAGCCGTAATTTTATATAGCGATGGAACAATAATAATTTTTGATATTGAAAATCCTCATCCGGAAATTACAGTAAAGACTCTATTTGGTAAAGTTTGGTATGAAGGTTATGCAAATCCAGAATATGTTTGGCAATCTACAG
>JBGSKB010000141.1:0-1545 GCA_041741395.1 Melioribacteraceae bacterium | reverse complement strand
TTTCATTGCGGTGAAGAATGCAATGATGACGAAATTAAAATAGGTGAAAAAATATTTTGCTGTAACGGATGTAAAACTGTTTACGAACTTTTGGACGCCAATGATCTATGCACTTACTATACAATTGATGAAAATCCCGGTCTAAATAAAAAAAGTGATATCAAGAAAAATTTCGACTTCCTTGACGATTCCGACCTAAAAGAAAAACTCATTGATTTTACCGATGGAAAAATTACAACAATCACTTTCAGCATTCCGCAAGTTCACTGTAGTTCGTGTATTTGGATTTTAGAAAATCTTTACAAAATGGATTCCGGAATTATTCATTCCGAAGCAAATTTTTTAAAGAAAATTGTATCCGTAAAATTTGATGAATCAAAAACCACTTTAAAGAATGTTGTAATTTTATTGGATTCAATTGGCTACGAACCGGATCTTAATCTTGCCGAAAAAGAAGTTGAAAAATCAGAACTAATAAACAAAAAATTATGGTATAAAATTGGCGTTGCCGGTTTTGCTGCCGGAAATATTATGCTTTTCAGTTTTCCGGAATATTTATCATTAAATGAAATTACAACTGATGATATAAAACCAGTTTTTAGTTATTTAAATGTTTTATTCTCTCTTCCGGTTTTTTTCTACAGTGCAAGTGATTATTTTATTTCGGCATACAGAGGTTTAAAGAAAAAAATTGTAAATGTTGATGTTCCAATTTCAATTGGAATTTTGGTACTTTTCTTAAGAAGTCTCTATGAAATTTTTTCCCAAACCGGAGCCGGATATTTAGATTCGATGACTGCACTTGTTTTCTTTATGATTGTCGGAAAAATGTTTCAGAATAAAACTTACGCCGCCTTAAATTTTGAAAGAAATTACAAATCATATTTCCCAATTGCTGTTACAATCTTGAAGAATAAAATTGAAACAACAAAACCTGTAGAAAAATTAGAAGTTAAAGATAGAATAATTATTAAAAATGGTGAATTAATTCCCGCTGATTCTGTGTTAATAAATGGAAGCGCATTTATTGACTATAGTTTTGTAACTGGCGAATCAAATCCCATAGAAAAAATTAATGGCGATTTGATTTACGCCGGAGGAAGACAAGTCGGCGGCGCTATTGAAGTTGAAGTAATAAAAGAAGTTTCACAAAGTTATTTAACACAGCTTTGGAATAACAAAACTTTTCACAAAGAAGATGAAAGCAGAATTGATGCTTTTGTAAATATTGTTAGCAAATATTTTACATTCATAATAATTTTAATTGCTGCAGCATCCGGAATTTATTGGTTCCAAATTGATAAGGGTATTGCATTTAATGCATTAACTGCAGTTTTAATAATTGCATGTCCATGCGCATTAGCCTTATCAACTCCATTTACTCTTGGAAATAGTTTAAGAATATTTGGAAGAAATAAATTTTATATAAAAAGTACGCACGTAATAGAAAAATTATCCAAAATTACTTCAATTGTTTTTGATAAAACCGGACCAATTACCGAAACTCAAAATGCAAAAGTGGAATTTGTTGGTGATTTTTTATCA
>JBGSKB010000140.1:0-1978 GCA_041741395.1 Melioribacteraceae bacterium | reverse complement strand
AACGGGATGAAGATATTTGTTCAGCCATCTTGAAGCAGTTGCAGCGCCTTGCGAAAAACCTAAAACATTAATTTTTACTTTTGATAAATCTAAACTTTCAGAAATATTTTTGTAAATATTTTCAATCATATTTACATAATCTTCAATTTCATTTTTACGGTCTTCTTTAGTCATCCAGGTTGCGCCAATTTTTCCGGAAAATCCGCGAAGATAAAATTTGTTTAATGCTTCCGGAGCAATAATTATAGTGTTATCATCAGATATTACTTCAAAATTTTTAATAAACTCTTTTGCAAGTTCGCCATATCCGTGAAATACAAACCAAACTGTTTTAATTATATTGCTTGGATCTCCCAAAATATAATAGCGAGCAGTCTTCGCAGTTTGAAAAGTTTTTTCTGTAATCATTTTATTGTAAAACAAATCCTATAAATTGATTGAATTCATGTATCATATATTCAACGTAAAATGGAAAAATTTTTCGAACAAAAAAAGTTCTAAGGCACACACCCTCCACCCAACAAGATGGCGGACAGGCTTGATTCTTACGAATCTTTCCCCTCTCAAGAGGGGATTTATTGAAAGGATTTTTCTGGCTTCGCCAGTTTATCGTATTTTTTAAATATTTTATTTTAAATACATCTCATCCCCAATGTTTATAGTACCTTGAGCGTGTGCAACCATATTTTGTCCGAACAAAATTTTATTATTAAAATTTCTATAAGTGGAAAGTGTGGCAAGCGGTTCTTTATTTTTATTTGCGTTTGAATCAATTGTAGTTATTACACAACGCGCGCATGGCTTAACAACAGAAAAATTGATTTCACCAATTTTTATATTTTTCCAATTATCTTCATCGTGTGCAGAACCGCCGGAGAAAACAAAATTTGGTCTAAAATTTTTCATCTCGACCGGATTATTTAATTTTGAGTTTAGCAAGTTTAACGATTCTTCTCCAATTATTAAAAATGGATATCCATCTGCAAAACTTACATTTTTACTTTCCGGAAAATATTTAGTACTCGTCTTTCGTTCAGTAGAATTGGGCATATAAACTAATTTACAATTAGTTTCAATTGCATCAGAGAACCAATTATTGATTTTATTGTTGTATAAATTTCCTTGACAAACATCATCCCAAATTTTTACATTAATTTTATTTTGCGGAAAATCCTTTACTGAAATTTTTAATGGTTCTATACTTTTTTTAGTGTGAGTAAAAATTAAATTGCCATTCTCAATTTTCACATTTATAAAAATCATTTGGGGAAATAATCGCTGAGTTATAAATTCATTTTTATCATCTATTAACATCCATCTTCTATCAAATTGTAAACCTCTCTCTTCAACAAAAGATTCTTTAAGTGAAATTCCGGACAATGATTTTACGGGGTAAATATTTATTTGTGTAAGAAGAAAGTTTGACATAAAATGGTTTCAATTTATCATTAATCTTCTAATATAATTTATTTGTCCCAAATGATAATTGAAATGAACAGCCAAATGAACCAGCAAATATTCTGTTTCGACTTCACCAATTGATAATTTTTCTGAAAATATTTCTTTTAATTTTGCATCATCTATTGAATTAAGAGTGGAAAGAAGAACAGATTTTGTTTCATCTATATTTGCTAATAGTTGTTCTTTGGGTAAATGTTTTAACGAAAACTCTTTCTCCTTAGCTCTTTTATAATCAGAGCCGCCTAACTTACTTCCAACAAAATGTTTAAGATTTCCACAGAGATGTAGAGCTAAATTGCCGGCAGAGTTTTTCACATCGCCGGCAATAATCCATAGTTCATCTTCTTTATCAAATAGGGTGATTTCAGATTTCAGTTTTTCAAGATCACGTTCAAAAATTTTTATAAATGATTCTTTTAACACTTGCAATTTCCTTTTATATCAATAACAAATAAACTCAAACAAAATTTATAAAATAATTTTTAAATCTCTCCGTCATACCTTAACCATTCTTGTG
>JBGSKB010000139.1:0-1541 GCA_041741395.1 Melioribacteraceae bacterium | reverse complement strand
CATCCAGCCTTCATAATTCCCAAAATCCATTTGATTAACTCAATACTATTAGGAATCATTAACGCAATAATATCTTCATACTTAAAACCATTTTCAATTAAATAATTTTTAACACGATTACTACTTTTATTTAATTCATCATATGTAATGGAAATGTCATTGTATTCACAGGCTACTTTATTTGAATATTTATAAACTACTTTTTCAAATTTTTCAATAACATTTTTAACTTTATAATCTTTTAATTCTCCGTTGCTTAAACTAATAAGTCTATTGGTTTGAGTTTTATTTAGGAATTCTAATTTGTAAAGTTGTCTATGTTGATCTGATACAAGCCCAAATAAAAGTAAATTAAAAGAATCAATAAAACCTTCAACAGCTGATTGATCAAATAAATCAGTATTATATTCAAAAGTTCCTTCCCAATTGTTAACGCTTGTATTCATTGAAAGTGTTAGATCAAATTGCGTTGAATAACTTATTGTAGGTATAGTTTCAATTCTAAAATCAGCTTTATTTTCACTTATATTTGATGGATTTGTTTGCAAAACAAATAAAACTTGGAATAGGGGTGTGGAGCTTAAATCTCTTTCAGGATTTAAATTTTCAACTAGTTTTTCAAACGGTAAATCTTGATTTTCAAATGATTCTAAAACTGTCTGTTTCACTTGTGCAAAATAATCATGTATTAAAAAATTACCTTTAACAATATTTCTCATAACTAAAGTGTTCGCAAAGAAGCCTATTATTTTTTCAACATCAACATTTGTTCTATTAGCTACTGGGGTTCCAACACAAACATCATTTTGACCACTTAGTCTTGAAAGTAAAATCTGAAAAACTCCAAGTAAAAACATAAACGGTGTAACCTGGAGCTGTTTTATTTTCGTTTCAATTTTTCTTATTAATTCAGAATTAAGAGAAAAAGAAATATGGGACCCGTTAAAAGTTTTATTTAATGGTCTCTTTCTATCTGTTGGAAGATTAATTATTGATGGAATATTTTCAAGCTTACTTTTCCAATATTCAATTTGAGAATTTAATATTTTACCGGAAATATTTTCATGCTGCCAAATTGAAAAATCTGAGTATTGAACCTTAAGTTCTGGTAAATTGGGATTTTCAGAATTGATAAACATTAAATAAGAATAAACAAATTCTTCAACTAATATATTAATCGACCAACCATCAGAAATTATATGATGCATTGTAAAAAATATGATAAATTCATTATCCGATATTGTGGCAATTCTAAATCTAATTAAAGAATCATTTGCCAAATTAAATGGAATAATTGATTCTTCATATTTAATATTATCAATCATTTCAGATTGTTTTTGAATATCAAAATCATTTAGTTTTATAATTTCTAACTTTATTGAATGTTTATTATTTATTATTTGCTGAGGAATCCCATTAATTTCTATGAAATTAGTTCGAAGTGTTTCATGACGTTTTGCTAGATAATCTATGGTTTTATTTAATACATCAAAATCTAATTTCCCAATTACGTTAACAGCCAGTGGCATGTTGTAAACACT
>JBGSKB010000138.1:0-4591 GCA_041741395.1 Melioribacteraceae bacterium | reverse complement strand
ACGCCAAAACGATGCTGCTCATCAATTATAACTAATCCAATATTTTCAAATTCAACGTTTTCCTCAATTAAAGCATGAGTTCCAATTATAATATTACACTTCCCATTTTTTACTGATTCAATAATCTGTTCCTTTTCACTTTTCTTTGTCCCGCCAATTAATAGTTCAATATTTAAATTAAAAATTTTCAATAAATCTTTAATAGTTAAGTAATGCTGCTGAGCTAAAATTTCCGTCGGTGCCATAATTACCGCTTGATAATTATTGCTTACTGCAATTAACATACTTATTACTGCAACAATTGTTTTTCCGCTTCCAACATCACCTTGTAATAATCTGTTCATTGGTTTTGAACTTGTCATATCAAGTTTAATTTCACTTAAAACTTTTAGCTGGTCTTTTGTTAATTCAAAGGGAAGATTATTTAGGAATTTTTTAATTATTTCTGCGTGAATTGAAAACGAAATTCCTTTTGTACTGTTAAGAAATTTATATTTTCTTAAAGCAACTAAAGTTTCGATGTAAAATAATTCTTCATATTTAAATCTATTTTTCGCAAGATCAAGCTTTGTCATATTTTCCGGAAAGTGAATATTCTTAACAGCATCTTTTAATTGCATCAGATTATTATTTGAAATAATATTTTCTGGAAGAGTTTCTGAAACAAAATCTGCATAATCATTAATAGCTTGCTTGATAATTCTTCGTAAACCAATATCACCAATATTTTTTTCTTTTAATTCTTTTGGAATTGAATAAAACGGAATTACCTTGCCAGTATTGACAAAATCGTTGGTTTCATCAATACTGAATTTATCAAAATCGGGATGCGTAAATTGAAGATTTCCATATTTAGTTATAACTGGTTTTGAAGAGATTGCGTAATATTCATCAACTTTGAAGTAAGTTTTAAAATATTTTATACCTTTAAACCAAACACATTCAAATAATCCGCTGTTATCTTGAAAGATAACTTTAAATATTTGCTTTTTCCCGTAATTAATAAATTCCGAATCAATTACTTTCCCAACAATTGTTACTTCACCTTCGTAACCATTAATTAGAAGTTGCGAAACTTTTATTGCACTTAAAATTTTTGTTCTATCTAAATATTTTGTAGGAAAATAGAAAAGTAAATTTTCAATTGTTTTTATTCCAAGTTGATTAAAAGAATCTGTTCTTTTTGGCCCAACGCCGGAAAGATATTGAATTGAATCTGTAATTAATTTGGTGTGCATATTTTTTTCGGAAGGAATTTATTTAATTATTTAATGTTCGGATTTCATATCTCTTGCCATTAATTCGTAAGTTGCTTTTTTAGGATCCTTGTCAAGAAAAAGTGCGCTATAAACTGCATCAACAATTGGAGTAGCAACATTATGTTTTCTTGCTAATTCATAAGAAGACTGACAAGTTGCAACACCTTCAGCAACCATCTGCATTGAGTTTAATATTGCTTTCAATTTTTTACCGGCACCGATTTGTTCACCAACATATCTGTTTCTACTATGCTTACTCATACAAGTTACAATTAAATCTCCAACTCCGGAAAGTCCCGAAAAAGTTTCTGGTCTTGCACCCATTTCAATTCCTATTCTGGAAATTTCAGCAATTCCTCTTGTCATAATTGCAGCCTTGGTATTGTCACCAAATTTTGCTCCATCTACCATTCCGGCTCCAATAGCAATTACATTTTTTAATGCACCACCAAGCTCAACTCCAATGATATCAGTTGAATAATAAACTCTAAAATACGATGTAGTAAATGCAGCTTGAATTTGCTGTGCAGTTTCTAAATCAGTTGAAGCAGAAACAACAGCAGTTGGAATTTTTATTGCAACTTCTTCAGCGTGACTTGGACCAGAAAGTACTCCAATATTTTTATTTTCTATTGAAGGAATTTCATCTTTAATAATTTGAGAAACAGTGAATAATGTTTTCTGCTCAATCCCTTTTGCAACACTTATAAATGTTGTATCTCCAAAATCAAAATTTTTGATACTTTTAAGAACGCCTCTAATAAATTGAGAAGGAATTGCCAGTACAATCATATGTTGATTTAGACAGCCCTCTTTAAGAGAATTTGTAATTAAAATTTCTTTTGGGATTTTTATTTTGGGAAGGTAAATTTTATTCTCTCTGGTTCTTTTTAATGTTTTATAGTAACCTCTTTTATATTCCCAAAGAGTAACATCGTGACCATTAGAATGGAGAATAATTGCAAGAGCAGTTCCCCAGCTTCCTGCACCTAATACTGAAATACGCATTAATTATTTATTCTTTTTTTTGAAGAGTGAAATTTTATTTTCACTTCCTTTTAATAATCTATCAACATTTGCTCTGTGTGTATAAATTACAAGCAAAGCTAATGCAATTACAAACGGCAGAATATTATGGTAACTTGGAATATCAACACCAAAAATGTTTTCTCTAACAATCATTATTAAAGGAACAGAAACAGCAGCAGAAATTGAAGCCAATGAAATATATTTTGAAAAATATACAACAATTACAAAAACGCCTAAGGCCATAATCATATCTAAAGTGACAACGGATACTAAAACTCCTAATCCGGTTGCAATTCCTTTACCACCTTTGAATCCGGCAAATATAGTCCAGATGTGACCAATAACTGCAGAAATTCCAGCAATAATTTGTATTAAAGTAAAATCATCAAATGGAGTATTGTTTGGAAATGGGAAGTTACCAAAATAAAGTCTTGATATAAAAACAACAGCAATAACTCCTTTCATAGCATCAAGAATAATTGTTAAAATTCCATATTTCTTTCCAAGTACTCTGGAAACATTTGTACCGCCTGCATTTCCACTTCCAAAGTTTCGAACATCAACACCTTTAACAAGCTTTGTTAAAATGATACTTATTGGAATTGAGCCTACTAAATAGGAAAAAACAATTATAAATAGAAGATTTGGCATATTATCCTCAAAAATTTATTCAAGATATTGAATTATAGAATTATTTTCAATGATAAAAATTATTATTTAAACTTAAAAAGAAATTATTTATTACTGATACTTCTGAGATATTCAAAATTTCATTCCCGTGATCCGTTAGCTAACGGACGGGAATCTATTGAATTCTCTCTGGATTCCCACTTTCGTGGGAATGACAAGCACTAATGATTTAATTTTTCAGAAATTTCTACTCGTTAATAATTTTTCCAAAATATTAAGATCATTATTTTCAGTTATTTTAAAATTAATAAACTCACCAACAACTACTTTTACTTTATACCCAGCATTTTTAACTAACATAGATTCATCTGTCGCTTTAAAATTTTGTTTTTCTGCAATCTCAAATGAATTTATTAAAATCTTATGTCTAAAAATCTGCGGAGTTTGAGCATAATAAATTTGAGATCTATCTTCATATTTTTCTACAAATTCACTTCCGGAAATTAAAGTATCTCTTGCTTTAATCGCGACTACAATACTATCGAATTTATAGGCTTCATTTAAAGAAAAATGTAAAAGTTTTGATGATAAAAGCGGACGCGCAGCATCGTGAACAAGTATTAAATCTTCATCTTTAAATTCTTTTGATTTTAGTCCGTTGTAAACCGAATCTTGTCTTTCAATTCCACCTTCAACAATTTTTGATATTTTATTAAAATTATATTTTTCTTTTAGTTCATATAAAAGATTAAAATAATTTTTATCTGCGGGAATAATAATTTCATCAATTTCATTTGAATTTTGAAATACTTCTATTGTATAAACTATAAGCTCTTTCTCCAAAACCTTAACATATTGTTTAGGAATTGGGGAATTAAATCTTGAGCCGGAGCCGGCAGAAGGAATTATTACAATATTGCTCATTACAAAATTAGCATTGCATCACCATAACTCAAGAATCTATACTTTTCTTTTAATGCTTTTTTATAGTTTTTCATAACTTCATCATAACCGCCAAAAGCTGCAGCTAGCATTAATAAAGTTGATTCTGGTTGATGAAAATTGGTGATAAGTTTTTTTGTTATTTTAAATTCGTACGGAGGAAAAATAAATTTATCAGTCCAGCCATAATTTGGTTTAACAAATCCTTCGGCAGTAACACTGCTTTCTAAAGCTCTAGTAGCACTTGTACCAACTACAAAAATATTTTTCTTTGCTTTCAAAGCTTCATTAATTGTTAAAGCAGTTTCTTCTGGAATTTCAAAATATTCAGAATCCATTTTATGTTTTGTTAAATCTTCAACTTCAACTGGTCTGAATGTTCCTAATCCAATATGAAGTGTAACAGATACAATTTTAATTCCTTTCTTCTTTATTTTTTTTATTAAATCAGAAGTAAAATGTAAACCAGCTGTTGGCGCAGCTACCGATCCATCAGTTTCCGCAAAAAGTGTTTGATAATCTTCTCTATCAGATTTTTCTGTTGGTCTCTTTATATATGGAGGAAGCGGAGTTTGTCCAATTTTTTCAATTGCTTTATAAATATCATCACCGTCATAATTAATTCTGACAGTTCTGCCTCTTGAAGTTGTATTATCAATAACTTCACACCATAATTTGTCGTTAAAATAAATTCGGTTGCCAATTCTTACTTTTCTTGCTGGATCAACAAT
>JBGSKB010000137.1:0-7198 GCA_041741395.1 Melioribacteraceae bacterium | reverse complement strand
CTAGATAAAAAATCGTTAAAAATTGTTTTTAATTTTTTTTGTTCATTCTTTTGGACAAGTGAAAAATAATCTTTCCCAATAATTTCACTTTTTTTGAAACCAAACAAACTAATTGCATTTTTATCAATGTCAATTATTTTTAAGGAAGAGTTAAGATTTATTGAAAATACTTTAAGTTTTTTTAAATCTTCTTGGAAGGTTTTTTTTCTTTGCATTTACTTAAAAAATTAATTGCTACAATATTACTTAAAACAAATCCAAATAATAAATTTATTAATTAAGTAATAGCAAAAATTATGAAAAGGAAATTGAATTTCAATAGTTTTGTTTGAAAAGAATTATGTTGCCAAAGTTTTGACAAGTTTTCTTTTTGCAACCGGTAAAATTGTTTCCACGAAAGGAAAATCTATTGAAGTTTCAAAATAATATGTTGCGGGATTTTGTAATTCCGGAAATTTTTCTATCAAATTATGTTTAAGATCTAACGGTGAGTTTGCCTCAGGAGTTGATAAACTTATTAGATCTACTAACTTACTTTTTAAGGTTCTTAAAGGATTTTCTGCGGTGGAAAATAAAGACATTTCAAATTTGTAGATTTTTAGCAAATCATGCTTTAAATCTTGAATCATAAAATAGCCTTCTTCTCTGTTTTTCGGCATAACGCCAACTTCCTTAATAGAAATGTTTTCGTCCACAAAGTCGAAAATTGCTTTTCCTTCAGAAATCGAAGATTTAATTTCCGGAAGAGCCCATCTTATAAAATCGGCAACAACATCTAAATCTTCATCATTAAATTTGCTTGGTTGGTCGGAATCAAAATTATCGGAAAATTCGGAAAAATTGAGATTTAAAATAAACTCAGTATCAAAAAGAGACATTTGTTCAATCAAAAGTTCAAGTTCATTTTTAATAGAAATAAGTTCTGCAAGTGCCGGATAGAGTTTATTTTTGTGTAAGGAATCTGAATAATTTCTTAAAACAGCTAAAACCCTATATTTACTAAGTTCTAAATCATCAGCAGCTCTAATAAATGTATTCAAATTTAGGGCTTCCATTCAAACTCCAAGAAATAAATTTAGAATAAAACTTCAAAAATCAAACCAACTTGTATTTTTATTATTATCGATATTTTTATCCTATTATTTAGTAAAAATATTTTTAAATGTGATTTGAGATAAAATTACCAGAAATGCAAATGTTGTGTTTTTGAGTAAAATTTGAACAAATTAATAAAATTTCATTTAGTAATTCTTAATTTCGAATAAAAATTATAATTTGTTGAAAGTGAATATTATTGAACAGTTGTAAATTTTTATATGTATACAAAAAAAGTACAATTCTGTAATTTAATGTTTAATTTTAAACTAGTAATTATTACATGTAAAAAGAGGAAATTATGAAAATTATTGATTTTAGAGTAAAAGATACTAAGAAAATTAAACTAACTGATTTTGATCCAAATTCTACCGGCGAAGTTAAATCGAAGAAAGATGCAGAGAAAAAGTTAAAAAAGAATATTGAATTAATGGCGGAACTTCAAAATAAATTTTATGCACATGATAAATATAGTTTGCTTATAATTTTTCAAGCAATGGATGCTGCCGGAAAAGATAGCGCAATTAGACACGTAATGAGCGGATTAAATCCACAAGGAACACAAGTTTATAGTTTTAAACAGCCATCTTCTGAAGAATTGGACCATGATTATTTATGGCGAACGACAAAATCACTTCCGGAAAGAGGAAGAATTGGAATTTTTAACAGATCTTATTATGAAGAAGTTTTGGTTGTAAAAGTTCACGATTTGGTTAAATCTCAAAAAATACCACAAGAATTTGTTACAAAAAATATTTGGAAAGACAGATACGAGCAAATCAGAAATTTTGAAAAACATATTTATCAAAATGGTACCGTAGTTTTAAAATTTTTCTTAAATGTTTCTAAAGATGAACAAACGAAAAGGTTTTTAGAAAGATTAGAAAAACCCTCAAAAAATTGGAAATTTTCTTCTGCAGATTTGAAAGAACGAGAACTTTGGAATGAATATCAAAAATGTTATGAAGAAGCAATTGCAGAAACCAGCACAAAATATGCGCCTTGGTTTGTAATTCCCGCCAACAACAAATGGTTTACGCGTTTGGCAATTTCAGAAATAATAATTGATAAGTTGAAAAAACTGAAAATTGAATATCCCAAATTGGATGAAGAACAATTAAAAAATTTGGAATTGTACAAAACCGAACTTCAGAAATAAAAATATTTTATCTTAAAATTTTGATACTGAAAAAATCAATTGATTTTTAATGGGATAATATTAACTTATTAAATATAAGATATATTTATTATGGGCTTTTATGAAAAAAATCCTCACAATTCTATTTGTTTTTACTTTTGTCAATCTAGTAATATCAAAAGAAAAACCAAATTATAATTCTCTCACTAGAAAAAATGAAAATATAAAATATTCAAAATTTAACATCAACAATATTTCTTCATTTATTTGGAATAATGGCAGTACAGATCAAAATGAAGTTGGTAATTCCGGATTAGTGTTTCCCAAATCGGTTTTTAATATATCACATTACGGAAGTTTATATCAAGGGATGTTGGTTTATCAATCTGGTATTTTATGGGGTGCAAAAAAAAATGGGAAAATACATGTCGGCGGTTCTTCGTATATGCAAAGCATAAATGGCGGAAAAGTTTTTGATGATGGAACCGTTCAAGATCCGAATGATGAAAATGTTAGAGTTTTTAAAGTAAGACCGGATTATAAAACTTCGGATTTGGTTTCAGAAATAAGTGATGATAATTTATCTTACCAAGAAATATTAAACCAGTATGAAAAAGATTGGAATGAGTGGCCGGCAGAATTTGGAGCTCCATTCTGTGATAAAAATAACAATGGAATTTATGAAGCAAATATTGATATTCCAGGTGTTGAAGGCGCAGATCAAACGCTTTGGTACGCTGCAAATGATTTTGATACTTTAACTTGCCGAAATGCTTTTGGATCAGATCCATTAAATATTGAAATGCATGTAACAATTTGGGGTTATAAAAATTCATTTCCACAAAATAATATTATTTATAAAAAGTATAAGTTAATTAATAAAAGTAATCAAGAATATACGGATATGTACATTTCCCAATTTGCAGATACCGAGGTTGGTGCAGCAGCAGATGATTATGTTGGTATTGATACTTTATTAAATTTAGCTTACGGTTATAATGCTGATAATTATGATGGATATTTCGATTTTGGTTACGGACCTTTTTCACCGGCAATTGGATTTCAATTAATGCAAGGACCAATTGTTAAAGGGAATGCAAATGATATTGCAAAATTTGACGGCAAACAAAAAGTCGGCTATAGAAATTTGGATATGACTTCTGCTCTAAGATTATTAAAAAATTATGGAAATTCAACTTTTAATGATCCTTGCATTGGCGAATACGAATGCAGTACTTTGTATTACTATAATTTTATGCAAGGATTGGATTTTTTAGGAAATAATCAAATTGATCCAATAACAAATAAAATTTCGAAATTTTCTGCAACTGGAGATCCAGTAAAAAATTCTGGCTGGACGGAAGTAAACGATAATTATGTATCCGGAGATCGAAGACTTATTCTCTCTTCTGGTACATTCACAATGGCACCGAGTGATACACAAGAAGTTATAATTGCAGTAATTGCAGCTCAAGGAAATTCCAACCTTCACTCAGTTGAACTTCTTAAAAATTATGCAAAAATAAATCTTGATACTGACATAAAAATTGAAACTCCGGATTTTCTTATTCCGGAAATTTCATTTAGTAAATTTGGTCCATCAAACGAAATTTCATTTACTTTAAATAACAAAGATGAACTGTATAATTTTGACCAGAACGGTTATAAATTCCAGGGTTTAAATTTATATATGTTTACTATTAATATCCCATGGAATGTAAATAATAAACATTTCATTTATGATCAAATTGATGGAATAAAGCAAATAAGTGGAAGTATTGGTGAAGGAAATAATATTTTATATAATCAAACTCAAAATGGAAATGATTCCGGAATTCCAGAGAAATTTATTTTTAATAAAGACATTTTTGAAAATACAGATCTAATTTCCGGAAAAGTATATAATTTCGGAATTTCAGCTTATTACTATAATCCCAATTCTGAACTGCAATTACAAAACAGTTTTTATAAAACACTTTCAAAAACTATTGTTTTTGATTCAACACAAATTATTTATGGCGATTCAATTTATCACCAATATTCTAATGAAAATGATATTCATGTTATTGTAAATGCATCGAACCCAAATTTGCTTAAAGGACATGAATATAAAATTTTATTGAAAGACAATAACAATAATCTAGCTTTTGATTTTTATGATATTAATGAGAATAGGAAATTAGTTGAAAATTTTTTATTAGCAGAATCTGAAAAAGAATATTCTTTTTACAAAAATTTTGATGGAATTAATGCTCAAATTTATTCCAAGAATAATTTACTTGCATTTAACGGTGGGGAAAATATTCAAGAAATATATCACCAAGGTGTTGAAAATTCCCACCCAATTACAATACCAACTTTTCCCAATATTAATAATTATGGAATTAAAATTAATAACACTAGTAACGATATTTCTAATCTGATAAAGAATTATTCAATTTCTAGATTGAACGATTACGAAATAAGGTTTAATTCCAAAATAAATTATGGAGTGCAATTTTTTACAACAAAGAAAGTTGTAAGTGTTCCGTTTGAATTATGGAACATTGGTAAAACTCCGAATGATAAAAATGATGATATTAGGCTTATTCCATTTATTCTAGAAAATGAAGAAAGAAGTTCTTGGGATTTTACAGATAGTTTAAAAGTAAAAGTTAGATACCATGAGTATTTTTTAGATTATTTTGTTTCGGATCAAATATTCTGGATGTTTCCGCAAAACAATAATGGATATGAATCTTTTGCAGAAGTTAGTGAAAAATCTGGAGTTGGAAATGTTTATAATTTGTCTTTAGATTCAAGTAACCAAGATTACTTTGTTAATTTTATGGATGACACAACCTATGCAATAGGAAATTTAAATTTCATTCATTCACAACATGATGTAAACTATAAAGAAATAATTCCCCCGGGAACAGTTGTGCGTTTTACTTCAACTCCAAGTCTTGAAGGGAAAGAAATAATATTTTCAACACCGAACAAACCGGAATATAAACCAAATTATGATTTTGAGTTGTTCCAAAATTATCCAAATCCGTTTAATCCAACAACGAAGATTAGATATTTTATTCCTCAAGAAGGAAAAGTAGAAATCAATATTTACAATGTACTTGGACAAAAAGTTAAAGAATTGGTAAATGAAAATATGAAAACCGGAAAATATGAAACTACATTTAACGGTTCAAATTTAGCAAGCGGAGTTTACATTTATAGAATTGAAACAAAAAATTTTATTGAAGCAAAAAAAATGATTTTAATAAAATAAATTTTAATTGAAGTAAAAAATGTGTAAAAATTAATTATGGAAAATTTATGAAAATTATAGTTCTAATAATTTCTTTCTACTTTTTACAAATATCTCAAATATTTTCTCAAAAATGTTATGAAAAAGATCAATTAAGTTTAGGAAAAATAACTTCTGAAAAAGATCGGACTAAATTTAATATAAATAGAATTTCAACATTTATTTATAATAATGGTGATACGGATATTTCGCCGGATGGTAATTCCGGATTTGAATATCCAAAAGGGGAAAATAAAGCTGCAGTTTTTGAATCTGGTTTGATTTGGGGTGGAAAAATTGACGATCAAATTTATGTCGGAGGATCAGCTTATTCACAAGGCTTATTACCCGGAAAAGTTTTTGATAATGGAACTACTCAAAATCCAAATGATGAAAGTGTAAGAGTTTACCGAGTAAGACCAGATTATAAAACTTCCGATCTTTCTTCAGAAATTGAAGATGAAAATCTTACGTATGAAGAAATCTTTGTTAAATACGAAAAAGATTGGAACGAGTGGCCCGCAGAATTTGGAGCTCCATTTGAAGATAAAAACAATAATGGAATTTATGAATCAAGCATAGATATTCCCGGAATTCCCGGCGCACATCAAACATTATGGTATGTCGCAAATGATTTTGATACTGCAACTTGTAGAAGTTTGTACGGCTCAGATCCGATGAAAATTGAATTTCAAGTTACAATCTGGGGTTATAATATTCCCGGAACTTATGAAAATGTAATGTTCAAAAAGTATAGGCTAATTAATAAAAGTGATAAAGATTTTACAAATATGTTCTTTGCTCAATGGGCAGATCAAGATGTGGGCGATGCCGGAGATGATCGTCTTGGTGTGGATACTTTACTAAATCTTATGTTTGCTTATAATGGAGATGATTATGATGATAATTACTATCAAGAACGAACTCCAGCCGTAGGATTTCAAATTTTACAAGGACCAATTATAGAGTCGCAAAATTGTTCTGCATTTTTTAACGGAGAAGAAATAAATGGTTTTAAAAATCTCAAGGCAACTTCTTTCTATTTTTATCTTTGTGCCGTGCAACCTTGGATTGATCCTAATATAGGTAATTATATAGGTGGTACATTAAGAATGTATAATCACCTGCAGGGAATTCATGCAGATGGTTCACCAATTGAAGTTCCTATTGAGTTTGGCGGCAGCACAACCAGATTCCCATTAAGCGGAAATCCAATTACAAATGAAGGATGGGTAATTCCTATAAAATCATGCGGCGATGTAAGAGGTGTTTTTTCAAGCGGACCTTTTTCATTAAAAGCCGGTGAAATGCAAGAAATTGTTATAGCAGAATTTGCCGCACAAGGAACCGATAGATTAAATTCTGTTGCTTTATTAAAATATTATGCAAGTAAATTTCAAGAAGATTATCCTAACTTTGAAGTTACTCCGGAAGAACCAAATATTACACAAATTATTCCCAAAATAATGAATAATGAATTCAGTCAGTATGATTTAATTGAGTTAAATATTGAGCGAGACAAAAACATTGAAAACTTTTCTGAATTAGGATTTGAGTTTCAAGGATATAATATTTATCAGCTTCCGAATGAAACAAATGACAAACTAATTTCACAGAAAATATTTACTTATGATATTATTGATAACATCACAAATATTTCCGGTGAAACATACAATAGATCG